>NZ_JAUFQR010000001.1:1847557-2155483 GCF_030409875.1 Chryseobacterium tructae
CATCAGGGCAACTTCATTTTCCTTATGCTCTGCGATACCAATCGTTGTATGCAGTGCAATGGTGTCCCATACCAATTGGATTTTATCTTTTGGCAAGCCGTGACTTTTTAAGAAATCGCGGGCTGCATTGGCTCCATCTACTTCAAAACGAAGGTCAGGACTGCTGTAATGCGAAACAAGTCCCAAGTCGTGAAATACCGAAGCTACATACAGCAGCTCTGTATCATGAATCAGATTTTTCGCTGTGCATTCAATGATGAAAATAGGAAAACCCGTAGAGAATGATTATAAATGAATGCTGTACCATGTTCCAGCAAAAGCTCTGTGGCTTGTGTAGCAATTGTACTATCCGGCACGGTGATACCGGCTATTTCTTTAAAACGATTTACTGACATAATGAAAATATTTTTATACAAATTTATTCTCATTAAGAGGCTCAGGGAATACCAATAGAGACGTTTGATATGTCAAAATTTACCTAATACTCCGATATTAATAAACTGATTGCGGTAATCAGCAGGGGATATGCTTGTATTCTTTTTAAAGAAATGGCTGAACTGCTCCGGGGTACTGAAATGAAGTTCATAAGCAATCTCTTTTACAGGAGTGGAACTGAATTGCAAATAGCGCTTTGCTTCAGCAATGATCTGTCCATTAATAATTTCTTTTGCGGGAATACCACCACATCTTTTACAAAGTTCACTCAGTCTGCGGGAAGTTATATTTAATATTGCTGCATAATCAGTAACAGAGTGAGACTCACGAAACCTTGTACTGAGCAGCTCCATAAATTTTCGATACAACAAATAATCCTGACTGTCGAAAGTTGCTTCTTCTGTAATTTTTATATTGGCGAGCTTGATCATGATGATTTTTAGGTAAGCAGCTACTGCATCCAACTGATTGATGTATGGTGAAGATTGATATTCTTTGAGCAGTGTATTGAAAAGAAATGTAAGTTCACTCAGTTCCAGATTATTAAGCTGGAGGTGCTGGTTAACGGTTGTATTATTAAATAATACGGCTTTACAATTGCTGGCACTTCTCGGGGTCTGATCCCAGAAACAATCGCCGAAAGAAACCATATATCCTGTTATCATGGAGGTATTTTCAAATCTATAAATTTGTCCTTTGGACATCAGGAAAACTTCGTGGCTTCTTATCTCAAATGACCTGTTATCAATAATGAGTTTTCCCATACCATTTTCCACCAATATAATGCGATGGTAGTTGAGTCTATTGGAACCATGCATGTTGACAATACATTTTTCAACCCGCTCTACTGAAAAAGAGTTGGGAATGGCAGGTTCAGTAAAAATCTCTTTGGTTACTTTCATTTCCCGGATTTTTGCGTAGTAAAGATATAAAATGTTCAGATTGCTCTTTAAAAGTAAACGATGAGTACTTGTGCATGTAATTTTAATGAAATTTTATACGTTGGTAAATGTAAAAAAGGCCGGAATGGATGTCAGAATTTACTATTGATTATGTAAATACCAGTACCTTTAAAAAAAGAACAGGAGTATAGGTCTCCTATTTTTCAATCGCATTTTATTGGTATCTATAATATATTCCATTGTTCCAGAGAAATAACTTCTGCTTGTTTTGGAAATATTTTGTTGATAAGAATACGATGTACTTCCTCATCGCTGTCTGCACAGCAGTCCTCTATGACACTTAGCTTATAATCTTTATCAGCAGCTTCCCTTAAAGTGGAAAGAACGACTCCGCTGGTTGAAATTCCTGTCAGAATCAGATGGTCAATATCCAATCCTCTGAGTACCACTTCCAGATCGCTTCCGGTGAAAGCACTGAAACGTTTTTGGTAATAATAATATCCTGCTCATGAGGCTCTACGCCGGGATGAATCTTTGTCCATTCTTTCATGTCAACAGTGGCCATATGTTCTTTTATCGTTGAAAATACCTTATTGTTTTTACTTATTTCCGGCATTCCCTGTCTGAATCCAACAACAACATAGATAACCGGAATTTCTTTTACCCTTGCTGCTTTAATTGCCTGGGCGGTATCGGTAATTAATTTTGTTGAGTCAGACAATGAACCCAAAATTGAAGTTTGCATGTCCATAACCAATAGGGCTTTTTTTGTTTTTTCCATTTTTATTGTATTAAGTTTTATTGATGAATAACTCTTCTGAATCTTCTAAAAGTTGCTGATCCGGTGGAGATTCTTTTTTCTTTTTAATCAGAATATTCCGAAATGCGAATGCGATAACCACCCCCGCAATTCCTTCAAAAAGTAACGTTTTGGGAGCTCCTATTTTTTCAGAAATGATCCCGATAAGCAAACTTCCTAAAGGCAACATTCCAAATATGGCTGTTAAGAGTATACTGATCGCTCTGGAACGCATTTCAGGCACTGCTTCAGACTGTACAATAATGTTGCAGGTGGTAAATTGTGTAACGCCTCCAAAACCGGTGACTGCAGCAAAGAACATGGCAAGCATAAAGTGGGTTGTATAAGAGAAACAGATAAGCCCCACACTTAGAATAATGGTACTGCCGATCAATATTTTCCTCATGGATACATTTTCCTTTAAAGAAGCAAGAATAATCGTTCCCAGCACAGCTCCCGCTCCGATAAAACTGGATATATAACCGAACGTTTGGCATCTCCTTTAAATATCTCTTTTGCATAGACCGGAATAAGCGTGTCATATGGAAGGACAAATAATCCTGTAACGCTTAGCATGATGATCACCCATCCTATGGAAGGCTCACTTTTGATATATTTGAATCCTTCTACCAGTTCTTTAAAAACGCTTTTCTTTACTTTATCCTGAATGTGATAGAGTTTGGAAACATTCATCATGGAAATGGAAATCATAACAGCAGCAAAGCTAGCCGCATTCAGAAGAAAACAGACACCAGCCCCAAACTGTTGCAATATAATTCCGGAAAGGGCAGGCCCTAATAATTTGGCAAGACTTGCCATGGATGCACTCAAAGAAAGAGCGCTTTGCAGATCTGCGGGATCATGTACTACTTCATTAATCAAGGATTGCCTTGCCGGAACATCATAAGCATTGATGATGCCGAGTAATACACTCAATCCCAAGATTGGCCATACATCTTGGTGTCCTGTCATCACTAAAATAGCAAGTAAAACAGACTGTATTAATGATGCAATCTGTGTGATATGAATGATTTTCAATCTATTATGTCTATCGGCAGCCACACCGCCAAAAGCAGAGAATAAAAAAGAAGGAAACTGTTCTGCAAAAATGGTCAGTCCAAGCATAAATGCAGAATGGGTCATGCTATACACCACCCAAACAACAGCCGTACGCTGCATCCACGTACCAAACTGTGATACAGAGCGTCCGAAAAAATACAAGGTATAATTTCTGCTCTGGAAAGCTCTGAATGTACTGATCGTATTTAATTTTTTCATATTTAAAATAAACTTTTTGACAAATTTTGTAAAAATGTCAAAATTGAGATAAAAAATTTTATTCAAGCCATTTAACGGTCATTGAAGTCAATACGTCTACGGTTGTATTTAAGTCGTCAAAACTGTTTTTTAAAAGCATTTCACGTTTAATTCCTCTAATGCTGCTTTGCAAAATGAAAATAACAGTAGCCCGCTCTTCAAGTGTTAAAGGGCGAATTTCTTTTTTATCCATACTCTCTGTAATAGCCTTTTCAAGAAGAATTTTTTCTCCTTCCATCAGATGTTGATGAACCACTTCCATAACCTGGGTGTGTCTTGATTTTTCTTCAGCATTCATTCCAGCTTCTACAGCGGTAAAAAATGGTTGTTTACTCTCAGAAGTTTTAATTTTGGTGAGACAGAATGTTCTTATTTTTTCTTCCAATGTAGATTGTTCGTTCATAGCACTTCCTATTTCAGAAGCGACTTCTATTACCAAGGAGTTCAGTACAGCCTGAAATACTTCTTCACGGTTTTTGAAATAATAGTAAATAGAAGTTCTGCTTTTACCAATGGCTTTGGAAATATCATCCATGGTCACCTTTTTGAAACCATACTTCAGGTAAAGTTCAGAGGCAGCATGAAGGATCTGTTCTGAAAGTTGATCCTGTTCATTTTGTATGGATGAAAACATAAATAGAGGTAATTTCGGAGCAAAGATAAAATATATTTGACAAAAAAACAAATTTTGTCAAATTGTAGAATGTGTACCTGATCAGAATTTTTGTTAATCTTTTCGAAGCTAAAGCAAGTGGCTGATTATTTGATGATCAGATAAAATAATACAACACTTGAAATGTTTGTTTAATAATATATTACAAGGGGTACTAAAAAGTAAATACTTAAAAACAAATTGTTATGATAAACGAAATAAAAAAATGTAAGGATAATGCTATTGCCCTGGAGATAATGGGTGCATTTACAGAAGAAGATGCTTTGTTTATTGAACAGCATTTTGATGAAAAATTGAATAAAGGATATCAGCATGTCAATATACTTATAAAGGTCAAAGATATGTCAGTAATTAAAGACATGAAATTAAAAGGTTTTTTTGAAGGTGAACTATGGGGCATTAAACACTTTGGAAAGATAGGACGTTGTGCGGTGGTATCCCATTCCAATTTTATGAAGTCGGTAATCAGTATTGAAAATGAAGTTCTCCATTTATTCAACCCTGCTTTGGAAGAGAAATACTTTGATGAAACAGAATTAGAAGAAGCGTTACAATTTATCACTCCCAATGGATAAATCAGAAAGTAAATAACTTGAAGTGGCTCCTTTGTCTAGTTTTATAAATACAGAATATGCGAGCACATATTTTAAAAGTGTATATTTAAAAATAAAAAGTAACCAGAAAATATAACAAATTATGTCATTTCAAACCTATATTAAAAACATCGAAGAAAAAACGGGAAAATCGCGTTCTGATTTTGAAAATTTAGCTATTGAAAAAGGATTTACGGAAGATGGAAAAATAAAGAAGGGAGTAAAGGCAACGGAAATAATCAATTGGTTAAAGAATGATTTTGAATTAGGACATGGGCATGCTACAGCAATGTATGCTTATATCAATGGAAAGCGTGAGTAGATTGGCCAAGTATGTGACTGACCTTGTCACTGGTTATTAATTATTTGTATTGTATGACTCGTGGTTTTAGCTTTTTAGAGTAAGGGAAGTATTGCAATTGAATTTTTAATCAATATATAAAAAAGCACGATTGAGCTGACTCCACATAAATTTAAGGCTAAAAAGAATGACCATAAAAGTCTATACCCCTGAAAATTCCATACTAAAAAAATATATTGAATGCTTTTATATCCTCGAACAGACTGCTGAAGAATCTTCTGCGACTTATTTTACCTTTCCAAGCATTTATACAATTGTCACGATTAGTGAGAACACAGAAACTTTGATCATCAAAGATAAAATGACAATCAGATACTGTCAGTCCAATCCAATTGAAACCAATCTGGTAAGCAACTTTAATGAACCGGTATTGATTAAATATGAAGGGACAATCAATGAAATTACTACTTATTTCAAACCATTAGGGATAAATGCTTTTATACCGGGCAATTTAAAAGATTATTCAGAAGGAAGTTTTCCTGATTTTAGTCCCTATGAAGATTATAAAGAAACGATGGCAGCCATTCTTTCCTTAAAAGATCCGGATGAAAAAATCAAGGCAATAGAATTGTATTGGCTTTCAAAATTTCGCCCGTTTGAGAATGCTTTATTGGCGGAAATACTATCCGAAATGCTTCATACAGATAACTTCCATCAATCTATGACCCAATTGTCTTATACAACAGGCCGGTCAAGAACAACAATAAACAAGCATTTGATCAGCATATTTGTAAAACACCCTCTCAATTCAAAAAAATTATCAGATTTAGGGCAGCTATTCAAAGCCAGCTTAATGATCAAAATAGAGTAGGATTGTCTTATAATGTAGATTATTTTGACCAGTCACACATGATCCGGGATTTTAAAAAGTTAACAGGTTTTACACCAAAAGTTTTTTTTTCAAAAACAACAACACTTGAAAAAGGTCTTATAAAGTGGATGTTTATTTAGAAGGGTTTACAAAAATACAATGATGATGGTTGATTAAGTAGTAACATTGTAATCTAATAATATCATTATATAGTTTATGAAGCTCACTCTAGTCATCCTGTTATTCCCAATTCTTATGTTTGGGCAGAAAAATGTGCCCACTAATCTTGAGAAATATATGCAAGCTCAGGTTGAAGTAAATAATTTTAGTGGAGCTGTCCTTGTGTCGAAAGACGGCCATGTTTTATTAAAAAAAGCATATGGTTTGGCAGATTACGAGTGGAATATTAAAAATACCGTTGATACTAAATTTCAGTTAGCCTCAGTCACAAAACAATTTACTGCCACAGCTATACTTCTATTGATTGAAAAAGGGAAGCTGTCCCTTAATGATAAACTGAGTAAGTTCTTTCCAGATTACCCCAAGGCTGATAGCGTTACGATTCATATGCTTTTATCTCATACCTCAGGGCTGACTATGGGTTTTAAAGACATAGCTTTAAGCTCGGTGGACAAAGATTCTGCCTATGCCGCGATAAAAAAAATGCCTTATGAATTCTCTCCGGGAACTCAAAGCGGATACAGCAATATTGGCTATTATCTATTGGCTAAGATCATTGAAAAAGTATCAGGTGAAAAATATGCCGTTTTTTTAAAGAAGAATATATTTGAAAAAGCAGGGATGAATAATACAGGTATTAGTGATAATAAGTCTATCGTTGAAAAAAAAGCAAGAGCTTACTATCAGACAGAAAATGGTTTTATTCAGAATCCTTATATCAATTGGGAAATTAATGTAGGGCATGATGGGGTATATTCTACTGTTGAAGATCTGGCGTTATGGGATAAAACACTATATGGAACCGGTATTCTTTCTGCACAGATGAAAACCCTAATGTTTAAGCCTTATGGCACTGAAAATTGGGGATATGGCTTTATCATCAATCCATTTTACAATCACGGACATCAATTAATTGCTCATGACGGTGGATTTTTTGGTACCATGACTTCCTTTAACCGATTTACGGATGATAAACTTTTTGTGACCGTACTTTCCAATAACGAATCATTTTCCCATATCATAAGTTATGGACTTTCCGCCATTGCATTGGGAAAAGAGGTCGAGCTTCCTTACAAACATCATCGAGTTGAAATAACTCCGAGTTTATATGATCAATACATCGGTAAATATGATAAAATTACCATATTGAAAATTGACGGTAAACTTTATTTTAATAACGTGGAGATGGAGCTCATCCCAGAGTCTAAAACCAAATTTTTCAGGGCAGATAATAATGATAGAACAATTGAATTTATTCCGGATAGTAAGGGTATTTACAATTCTATAATTTTGACAAAAGGTGGGGTAAAAGAAGCTGTAGGAAGGAGTAAATCGCTATAGTGATCTTGATAGTTGATTGATTATCAATTCTGGTTACAGTAACAACGTGCTTTTTTGCATCAACTTTAAATTTGTAATAAATTGATTTTTCAATCTCAGCTTTCTTATTGCCGATTTTGAAAATGTTTTACATTTATGTTGTTGAAAATCATTGATTTGGGATTTGTTCGTCTACTGGGAGTCTATTTAAGATACTTTTGATGAAAAAAAATCAAACAAAGTCAATCTAATTTTTATATTTGCATCTGTTGGATTTTTAATTTTGATAGACTTTCAGGATTCCAATAAAAATTTAAAAACGAAATAACAATAAACAAATAAGAATAAAGGATGGATAATATTAATTTATTAATTATTGTAAATATAATCTCTTTATTCATTTCATTGTTTTTAGCATTTTTTCTGATTACTCTTAAAACAAAGTACAAAACAAGCAATTCTTTATTTGCTCTTTTTCTAATATTAAATGCAATAGATATTAGTGAGCCTTTGTTTAACATGATGATTGATGGTCCGTCTAATCTGGGAATGTTTAGGACTACCTTTGCTTTTCTGCAAATTCCTGTTTTTTATCTGTATGTAATATCAGTTTGTTACTCTGATTTTAAGTTAAAGCCAAAATATTGGCTGCATGTGCTTCCATTTTTAATGGTTAATTTGGTTTTACTGCCCCGTTTTTATGGTGTGGATGAAGCTTCTAAAATGAGTTTTATTCAGAATCGTCAAAATATGATAGAAGTCCGGTTTATTCATATTTTAATACATCTGCAGATGGTTCTATATATTATTTCTGTTTTTAGAGTACTAAGAAAAACAAAGAAACTATATCTTGAAAACTATGCCGGAAAAAACATCAGTTCCTATAATTGGTTATTCCAGTTTACCATTGTACTGACTATTTTATATGCGGTAGCTTTTTTGAAAAATATTTTAAAATTTTCTGACTATCAATATATTTCCGAATGGATCAAGATCGGCCTTTTATCGTCCTCTCTTTTTGTTTTTTGTTGGTATCTATTCAAAGCGCTAAATAACCCTGGTCTTTTTAGAAATATTGATTCAAAATTAAAGCTTGTTTCTGAGCTTGTTTCTGAAGAAAAAAATAGTAAGGAATCAGTAGAAGATGAAAGGGAGCCTAATGAAGACCTTTTGAAGCTAAAAAAATATATGGTTGAGAAAAGACCTTTTCTGAACTCTTCACTTACCATTCAGGATGTTTCCAATGATATTGAAATTCCTGTTCGGGATTTATCTCTTTTAATCAATCATCAATTAGGGCAGCATTTTTATGACTTCGTAAATGCCTATCGAATAGAAAGTGCTAAGGATATTTTAAAAGATACTTCAAAAAGCAAGGTAACGGTTTTAGAAATTCTATACGAAGTTGGCTTTAATTCAAAATCTTCTTTCAATACTGCTTTTAAAAAACACACAGGCAATACACCAACAGCTTACCGTAAGGGAATGTAAAACAGTGTTTTGTAATTATTCGAACTCTTTTTTATAAAGATTCCTACCCATTTTTTATACAAATTCGACCGACTACATTTACTCGGTCGCATAGCTTTGAGCTCTTCCACATCTTTGTATCGAAATAATTTTTAACATAAAAAACGATACAATGAAAAGCTCCTTTTATTTACTAATTCTTATAGCGCTATTTTCAAGCTGCCAAACAAGTAAAAAAGTTTTTTCGGAAAAAAGAGATTACAGCTTTCTTACTGATAGTTTAAACATTAAGCCACAATTAGAAAAGTATAAGCTTCCTGGATTTAGCCTTGTGGTTTTTGAAAATTATAAGATTGTTTATTCAAATCAGGTAGGAGTGAAGTCAATGGATTCTAAAGAAAAATTAGATGAAAACACGGCTTTTTCTACAGCATCTATTGCAAAACCAATCACTGCACTTCTTTGCCATATTCTTGAAGAAAAAGGCTTAATTAACCTGAATGATCCAATAGATAAATACCTAAAGCGATGGCATTTGCCAAAAAGTAAGTTTACTGAAAATAAGAATCCAACCTGGAAACAGTTTTTAAATCATACGGCCGGTACAAGTCAGGGTGGATTTGAAGACCATTACGAAGGAGAAGCAATTCCAACAATAACGCAAAGCCTTTTAGGGCAGATTCCAAGATACGATAAGGAAATTGAATTTTTGTTTACACCGGGAACCAGCTTTGAATATAGCGGTGGTGGCTATGTAATCATCCAAATGGCATTAGAAGATACTTTGAATAAATCTATTGCAGAATTGGCACAAGAATATATCTTTTCACCTCTTGGAATGAAAAATACCACAATGATTCAGCCTAATGAAAAAGGATTTCTAAAGAATGTGGCTTTTGTACATGATAAAGAAGGAAAAGTGATAAAAACAGGTCTACCCATCACGCCTCAGGTTGCACCATCTGGGTTATGGTCTACCCCTACAGATCTGGCTATACTTTCCATTGAGATCCAAAATGCGCTACGCAATAAAAACAATAAGGTGATTTCTCATCAGATCGCAAAAGAAGTAACAAAAGTGACTGCTTTGAAAAATGCGGTTGGAGGATGGAGTTATGGCTGGCAAAAATCTTTTGGATATAGTAATTATGATTGGTTCTCGTGTAATGGTTCCAATACTGGAGTTGGAGGCAATGTTTTGGCTTCTATGACAGATGGTAATGGGATGGTATATCTTGCCAATGGCGAAAAACCGAACCGTTTTCCTGTAATGAATTATACCAGAGCAAAGATTCTCACAGTGATGGATTGGAATAAAACAACTCATGAAGATATTCAGGAACTCCCATTAAGTCTTAAAAAACAACTCATTGGAACCTATGATGATTTTCTCTACGGACAGGGAATGGAAACGAAAATTCTGGAAAAGAATAACCGTCTGTATGTAGAGTCTCCAATTTTGGAACATTTTAAAGGGAAAAATGAGTATGAATTACTCTATCTGAAAAATGGAACCTTTAGAATTGTAGATTATCCGAACCTGTTAACATTTAATTTCAGTAATGGAAAGGTAAACTCTGTCATCTTAACAAGAGATTCTCTGAAAATAGAAGTTCAGATGATTAAAAAATAGATTCAACAAATATTAAAAAAACAAAAACTTAAACTCAAAAAATATGAACCCATTATTTTTAATTCCAGTAGTAGCAATCATTGCAGGTGTAGCTTTCATGATCATCATGAATAAAAAGCACAAAACTGCAAAATCAGAAATTGATTTAGATTCTGAACGAACTAAATATGACCCATACAAACAAGAGCTTCTCGCTCAGGATTTTTCAAAATTAACACAGTGGATGAATGGTAAACGCATTGATGCTTTTACTTCTGCCTCAGTTCCTCAGTCAACAACCGATAAAGTGCAGGAGCTTTTAACTGACGGGATAAAAAATGTAGCATTATCAACGATTGGTGTAAAACTTAGACGGATTGAAACAGATTGTTTCTGGGTGTTAAGTGGAAACGATCTTCATTTTTTCAGTACCAATACAGTGAACGAATTAGATGAACACATTGTATTTGATCATTTTAGAATTGAAAATGCAAGTCTTCGATATGGAGGAATCCTGAAATCGAAATTGGGTGCTTATTCGAAATTATCAGAAGAATATTTACCTCAAACCCATGTTATTACTTTTGATATTGACGGAAGTTCGCTGTCTCTTGAAATTCATGATAGACTGAATTACAGAGTTGATCCGGGAGATATGCTCAATCTAAAGAAGCAATTGGAAATGAGAGCAAAGTATCAGGTCGTTGGGGAAAGATTTGTAAAAATTTTACAGGATAAATTCTCTAATCTAAAAATGTCTTAATACAACATGGGATTTTTTTCAATTTTTTTTAATTCATTTAAAAGCATACGATTAAATGATAAAAATACAGTCAGCGGTTATTTATTAGATCATTTGCTCGTAGGTTCGATGTATGCTGAACAAAAATCGGCGTACCTGAATTCTTATGAAACAGGTTTGAATAAATCTGATATTACAACACTGGTTGAAACGTATTGGGGAATATCAGATCAAAATCAGGCTATAGTGATTCTTCAGAATTTACACGACAGAAATCAGGATGAAAACCTTGATATTGTGTATAAAGCATTTGAAAATCCGGAAAATTATGCTGATATTTTAAGATCAAATCTATCAAATGAAGCTGGTATTTTTGAATATTATGTAGACCTATTCAGAAAACTGAGAAGTGTTGTTCCTGAATTGATTGAGCAGAAGGTTATTACAGACTTTACTCAATTAAAAAAAACAAAAGATAGCGGTTGGAATTATGGAAGAAGTGTATTTTTAGCACGCTGTTGTTACGAATTGGGTTATATCTCAGAAAAAGAACTCATAGAGTATTTAGCAAAATCCCACAAGGAATTGAAAAAATATTGCAGCACCTGGAAAGAATATACAACGAGTTATATTTTCGGAAGGGCTATTTGGGGCGGAGGCAATAATAATGGAATGGTACAGATTGCCAATGACTTATTGGATAACCCCAAAAGCCCACTCAAAAACAAAACATATATCTGATTATAGAATCCTATGTTCAAAAATTTGATGAAACATAACTCTCCTTATCATCGGTAAATCTCTTTTTTCTTTAGATTAATTCAATTTTCGCAAAAAAAATCCCAACTTTCGTCGGGATTTTTTCATTCTATAGTTTTGTGACTTTTTAGACAGATGAGGTATTAAAATCGATAGCCAATACTCAAGCCTAGCTTTACAACCTGGTCATGATCTGTTTTGTTTGCATTGAAGACAAGTCTTCCGTAGCCTGCGTTGGCTTCAAAAACCAATCCTTTCTTTGTGACCAGTTTCCATCCCAATCCAGCGCCCAGTGCAAGATCATGCACATTCTTACCTTCAGTGAACGTACGATTATCTGCAGCATATATTTTCTTTCCATCAATGGAAGTGAACATTCCAAATCCTTCGACAAAAAAACCGGAAGCATATTTTTTTCCAAAATAATATCTGTAATAAGGGGAGATGTAGTAATTCATATCATCCTCTTTTGTATTGTCATAAATTTTAAATGCAGAAATTCCCAATGAAGAATTTTTGCTGAGATACCGTTCAAAACCTACTTCTACAGCACCGGATAACGGCGCGATTAAGTTTAATTTAATTTCATTATTTTTCTGATAAGGATTTACATCAGTTTCACTTTGAGCTTTAACAGAATAAAAAGCAAACAAAGTGATGAGTAAAAAAACCGTTTTTTTCATAAAAAAGTTATTTGAATTATTGAAATGCAAAACTCAATTAATTCAAATTAGAACAGGTTTCAAAAGCTTAAAAATGGAGAAAATGGTACTTATTTGAGGGTGTTTTTATATTCATTGGGTGTCTGGCCAGTCACTTTTTTAAAGGCGTTATAAAAAGTTGTTTTTGAAGTAAATCCGGATTCTAATCCTATGGTCAGCAAAGTATAGTTTTCATATTCCGGATCTGATATCATTTCCTTCACAGCTTCCACACGATATTGGTTGATATAATGGGCAAAGTTGTCGCCCGTTATTGTGTTTACAATTTGGGAAACATATCCAGGGCTTATTCCTAGTTTTTCAGCCACTTTTTCTCTGTTTAATGTACTGTCGGTATAAATATGCTGATCTCTGCAAAGAGCTTCCAGTTTTTGGAAATAAAGATTATCTGCCGTGATAGATTCTTTATATTCTTGTGGAGTGCTATTCTGTACAATTTGCAAATCCATATGCGAAATAACTGAATCTTGATTTAAAAGATTGTAGACAGCATCTTTGTTTTTGGCAAGCTTGTACTTGTAAATGCCTATATAGGCTGTCCAGTGCATGATAAATGTTGCCGCTAAAGCCAGCCCACTCATGGTAGAGGAAACGTCTATTCCTAAAAAGAAGCCAGCCATATACGTAATGAGCCAGGTAGATAATAATAAATAGAGAGTCGTTAATAAAGTAATTACCCATTTTTTCTCTTGTGGATCTTTTAAGTGTCTTATCATAAAATAAGAATAAAAAGGAGGAAACAGGATAATGATAAAAGCAAATAAAAGCTGAATCAGTCTAAGTATATTGATGATGAAAATACCAAAACCTTCGATTTTATAGATTCCTAAAATATCATTAAGATGGTATAAAATGGTAAAAGTAGAGGAGTAGGCAAACGGAATGTAATACAAATAGGTTCTTTGTTTGTTCTTTACAGTATCATCAATTCGGTTTATTATAAAAAGGAAGATGAAGACGGGTGGTAAAAATATCCACTCAATATAGTCCAGAAAACATAGCAAAGGATAGGATTTAAATGCGCCTTCAAGTTCAAAAACGTAATTCAATAAAACAAAGGAAAGTGCAAACAACAAGTAGGCTAAATATCTATTTGACTGACTATTGAAGAGGGAAGATTTTAAAATAACCAAGCCTAATATTAATCCCTGAAAAATCGCGATATTTAAAAGTGTAGTATAAATCAATTTTTTATAAGCTTGTTCTAAAGATTTTTTAAAGATAGCTCTTTCATGCAAATTGACACAACAAATTTATAGCACAGCTGATGATTTCTTTTTTTAAATTGAGAAATAAGTTCAATTAAGATTATTTATTAAAAAAGAAATGGAAATAAGAACTGTGGAAATTTAAAAAATAACCCCTTTTAAAATAAGCAGTACTGTTTTTGTTGTAGGTAGGACGTTATCCAAACTCTTTTTCCTGATATGGAAATCTTGTTAGCACTATGTTTTGAAAATAAGCGATTTAAAATTGGTGTAGTTGGGGTAAATCGTCTTGCTTTTTTGCCTTAAGACAATACCATATTTAAATCGTACATTAAAGTATATAGTCATCTGAAAATTCATTAATATTGTTTAAAATATTCAGAATGCACATTGCGTGTCTTTTTTTAAATTAACAGTAATTGTAAGATCTGATACTTATACCCAATCAAAAAAGATGAAAGCTCTAATAATATCTTTATGTATTACTTTTTTTTCAACAACATTAGTTTTTTCGCAAACTTCTGAGAGAAAATTTGTATCCGTTAACAATAAGCAAATTGCATATAAAACTTTTGGACTTGATGAAAGAAAAGCTAATGAACCCATAGTAATCTTTGAAAGCGGTCTCGGTTCAGGAGGTGGAGGCTATGGAAGTTTGCTTCCTTTCATACAAAAAAGTTTTGTAGGGATCGTTTATGACAGAAATGGAATTGGAGAGTCAGAAATCGATACCTCCATAAAGACAGATGAAGATGTTATCAAAAGACTTCATGATTTGTTAGTGGTTTTAAAAATAAATCCACCTTATCTATTAGTGGGACACTCTATAGGTGGCCCGTTTATCCGTCTGTATGCCTCAATGTATCCAAATGAAGTTTGTGGTCTGTTTTTTATAGATCCTACAGATTTTATGCTTACAAAAGATGAAGACAACAAAGTGAAAATAAATACATCAAGTTCTACAGGCTATAGGGAACTATTTATGATAAACCTTAAAAATATTATAAATGATCCCTCAATATCAGATGGTTTTCGAAATGAGGCAAAGAGAGAGTTAAATGAAAGTTCACCGGAATTCTTTAAAAAATATAAATCCTTACAACCTCTTAAAGATATCCCTGTAACCGTAATGATTTCATACAACAAGCATATTGAACATTATGAAACAGAGATGAATGAAAACCTGAAATTAGGGATCAATTTAATCCCGTGGTGGAAAGAATTAGATGAATTGAGAATAAACCATTATGCCGGAATGATAAAAAATAACAATAGTAGCCAGCTTATCTTGTTGCCGCGTTACAGTCATGGAATACACCAACAAGATCCCAAAATTGTAGCAGAAGCTTTGATTAGTACATACAAGAACTGTCTAACTTCCTTAAAAAACAAGTAGAAAGAGTTCAATAAACGTTTTGAATCAGATGTAATGCTCTCACTCATCAAAATGAGATAATTGTATTCTTTTAAGACTGTACTTTTTTTGAAATTATACTTTGCTGCTGCCAAGTCTTCCAACCTTGAGCTCGTAAATAAGATCATCTCCTTTAAACTTGATCCAAAGTAAGGAGATTTTGGAGAGCAGGGAAGCCTCGTAAAAGAAAACCTGAATTATTCCTAAACAGTTTAGTTACTGATAATGGTCATCACCGCTATAAGTAGTCAAGTTATTAAATTGTTTAAAGAAAGCATTATATAAAATGAAAAAGATGCTTTTCTAATAACAGCAGATGCAAAATAAACATCTATGGATTTGTTTATAGATTTTGCTAAACTTTTATCAATTATTTTGTCTCTTATCTCTCTGCAGTTCTTTTTCAATTTCATTAATTTCAGCTAAAGGGACAAGATAAGTATCACTTATATATTTTAGAATACTTTTACTTGTTTTATGATTCAATTTTCTAATAAAAAGATGATTGCTGGATTTTAAGATTTTAATGAAATTATCAGCATATAGCTCTTTATTAAAAATTGTTTTTTCGATAATTGCTCTTTTATCATCATTCACAATAATATCATTAAATGTTGTATTGAGAAGAACAGTCTGGAAAAATGATTCAGCTGGTAAAAGGGTATGAAGGTAATAGTCTTCAAAGTCCATTACCCTTTTATTATTGGTCAAAAAGAAACAGGTATCTCTTGTAAGAATCAGCCATTTCCCGCCAATATAAGGGATAACCCCTTTCATAAATTCTCTTTTATAAATTAATGAAGAGATTTTATGAGTCAGCTCTGTAAAATGATTTTGTATTCGTTGAAGGGTGTCAGGCCTGTAAAATTTCTGGTCATAATAAAAAAGATAATTTTTGCCATTATTAACTGTCAGAAAATTACGGATAATATTTTGTGATTTCAAGGGATAATCTTCACCGCTTAAATTGATGAAATAATCCCACTCATGGCTTGCATTCAACAGGTATTCCATTGCATTGAGTTCAGCCTGGATCATACTAAAGCCTCCAGCCACAATATTCATACTTTCCAAAATATATACATTAGGAAAATGTACCAGGTATAGTTGTATTTCTTCGGTGAGTTCTGCCGTAGCTTTTCTGTCAATATGGATAAGGTAGAATTGATCCCTTGTATAAATCTTCTGGAACATTGCTTTAAATACATCAGACCTATGATGTATCATAATAAAATAGGCAATTCTAACTTGCGGAGTTGCAGATTGTTCTAATGCCTGTAAATGAGGATGAGTTATGGGGAGTGACGTTTGCAAAGGATTCAATTTTAAAAATCATCCGCGTGGGCAAACAATTCAGTTATGGGTGTAAGCTACGAATATATTTTTGATAATCAATTGATTAAATTAATTATTGCTCAGCTATTTTGTTGTACATTTGCAGAACATTTATAAAACAGGTTTCTGCCTTTGCCATTCTGTAATAGTTTAAAATCACAATTTTTTCTTTCAGTCTCTGCTTTTTCAGCTACCCAATTATCAATCGGGGTTCAAATGTGAAAACGATATACAGGTCTTTTCATCCTAGAATGGTACGCTATTGCAACTCATGAATATTACATAATAATGTATCGGAAGTGAAGCAAGTAAAATAATGAATAGAAAAAATTTCTTTGTTCATCCTAATAATACACCCATTCAAATTCCAGAAAGTGAATTTGCTTACAAAATATCGGAACCCGAAAATTATGATGAGTTTCAAAAATTTAAATTTAATCAATCCGATTATCCGTGCTGTTACAGAAGCAGGGTATTCAAAGCCTACTGAAATACAGTGTAATGCGATACCTCATGTTCTTGCCGGAAAGGATATTATTGGATGTGCTCAGACAGGTACGGGAAAAACAGCAGCATTTGCAATGCCTATCCTGCAGCTTCTAAAAAAATATACTCCTGAACATAAAGAGATAAGAACATTAATACTTACTCCAACCCGCGAATTGGCGATACAGATTGAAGAGAACTTTGCTGTTTACAGCAAATATTTGCCTTTATCACAACTCTCTGTTTTTGGAGGAGTTCCGGTAGGTAATCAGCTGGCTGCTCTTAGAAAAAGAGTAGATATTCTGGTGGCTACACCGGGTAGATTGTTGGATTTGGTCAATCAAAGACATATTGATCTTTCTAAAATAGAAATATTTGTTTTGGATGAAGCAGACAGAATGCTTGATATGGGGTTTATCAATGATGTAAAAAAAGTTTTGAGACTCATTCCTCAGAAAAGACAGACATTGTTTTTTTCAGCTACAATGCCCGCAACGATAAGGAAATTTGCAGAAACCATTCTGAATAAACCTGTAGAGGTTACTGTTTCTCCGGTGTCTTCAACGGCACAAACGGTGAAGCAATCTGTTTATTTTGTTGAAAAAAGGGATAAAACAGGTTTACTGATTGATTTGTTGCAAGACGAAAACATGAGACGTTCATTAGTTTTTACCCGTACTAAACATGCAGCCAATAAGCTGGTTCAGCAATTGGAAGGGGTAGGGATTTTTGCCGCAGCAATTCATGGGAATAAATCTCAGACAGCACGACAGAATGCACTTGATGATTTTAAGAGCAGTAAGATTAAAGTATTGGTCGCTACAGATATTGCAGCCAGAGGAATTGATATTGATGATCTTCCGCATGTAGTAAACTATGAGCTTCCCAATATTCCGGAAACTTATGTTCACAGGATTGGAAGAACCGGAAGGGCAGGAACGGAAGGTACCGCCATTTCATTTTGCGATGCCGATGAGCGTTTAGATCTTAAGAATATTCAAAAACTGATTGGCTTCACAATGCCGGTCAGATCATTTTACAAATAAAATCTGTAGAGTTTACAGAAAATAATATATAATTTTAATACTCATTACAATGCAACAAGGCACAGTAAAATTTTTCAATGAAGCAAAAGGCTTCGGATTTATTTCTCCTTCAGACGGGAGTAAGGATATATTTGTACATTCATCAGGGTTAGCCACAAGAGAAATCCGTGAAAATGATAAAGTCGTTTTCGATGTACAGAAGAGTGATAAAGGTTTAAATGCTATTAATGTAAAACTGGCATAAGTTACCCTTTAATATCATCTGTTTGAAATAATATTATTTTCAATTTCAGTATCATATTTTTATATTTTTATCAATTCAAAGTCCAAGAACCTTTGGTTTCCGGACATATTGTTTGAAAGAACATGGATGCAAATTAGATTACTTTTTATTTTCATTATGTTCATTGGCCTCTCACACGTTATGTGAGAGGCTTTTTAGGAAAAGAATACGAGCCAGCTTACTATAAAAACAAGAGAATAGAATGATTATCATCAACAATTTTATTGAATATAAAGCTTTGGAAGGCCAACTGGTTGGGTTTTCTGACTGGCACACCATAGACCAAAAGCAAATCAACAAATTTGCTGAAGCTACTTTAGATGATCAGTGGATTCATATTAATAAGGAAAGGGCTGAAAAAGAAAGCCCCTTTCAATCTACCATTGCTCATGGCTATTTACTATTATCATTAATTCCTTATCTCTGGAAACAAATTGCCGATGTAAGAAACGTAAAAATGGAAATCAATTATGGGATTGAGAACCTCAAATTTGGTCAGGCTGTAACGGTAGACAGCGATGTAAAACTTCAAGCAACCATAAAATCGGTTACTGACCTCAGAGGAACCGTAAAAGTAGTGGTTGAAGCAAAGCTTTTGATAAAAAATCAGGGTAAACCTGCTTATACAGGAGATGTAATCTTTCTATATCATTTTTTGTAAGCAAAAAAACAATGGTTTTTGACAATGAGTTGTATGCTTATTGGTGGATATATAACAATTGAGAAGAAAATTTCTACCGAAAAAAACTTCGCCAACTTTAAACTGTTAAAATAAGAATAATACCTTTAAATTTGCTTCGAAGCCAGGAGATTCCGGAACGCAAGAGTGTCCTTTTTATGAATCAAATATTTTTTTGAGAACAGCGTTATAATCAATAATAAACTATTTAATTATGAAGATCAGATACTTTACCCTTCTACTGGGAATGTTTTGTGCTCCCCTTTTTGGACAGACTCCTGAAAAGATCACTTTTAAAGATACCCAGAACCATTATTTGAAATTGGTTCCGAAGGATAAAGCTGAAGGGATACTTGTTATTTTACCCGGAGGAGGTGAAAATGGCGAAAAAGTAATGAATCAGATTAATCTGGATGATCTGGCATTGGAAAAAAATCTCATCGTATTACTTCCAACCTGGGAAGATGGGGATTTTGGATTTCATACAGAGCAGAAGTTTTTAGACAGGATTGTAAAAGATACAGTGGAAAAGCATAAAATTTCCAAAGATAAAATATCAATTGGAGGACTTTCCGGCGGTGGAATGCTGGCGGTTACCTATGCTGAAAGAGCAATCAGGGATAAAAACACTTACTTTACACCCAATTCTGTATTTGCTCTTGATCTGCCCTTAGATTACGAGAATATGTACTACAGATTGCAGAGAGAGATCGAAAGAAACTACTCTGATATTGGAACTAATGAAGCTAAGTTCTTAACTGCCGAAATGGTTGCTGCCATCGGTACACCGGATAAAAACAGAGTCAATTATCTAAGAGAATCTATGTTTTCTTATCGTGAAAAAGATGGTGGCAATGCAAAATATCTTCTGAATATTCCTGTTCTGATTTATACAGAACCGGGGATTATATGGCAGATGGAAAACAGAGGAAGGGATATTTACGACCTTAATGTGGCAGATATTACAGCGATGATTAATCTATTGCGACTAAAAGGCCACAAAAACGCTGATCTTGTCATCACCAATGATCGTGGAATTCGTCCGGATGGTACAAGACATCCTCATTCCTGGAGCATCATGGATTCTAAAGAGTGTTTAAACTGGATATTAAAACATATGAAGGCATAAAGTTGTCACAGCTCCACTGCACAAAGTCTCCTGACTTTGAGCCATGCAATTAAACATATTTTGTAAAACACGCTCCAAAGTCAGGAGGCTTCGCAGAGCGGGGTGAAAGAAGTTATAAGAAGGAATAAATAGTTACAATAGTTTTGAGGTTTAATTGCCTACAATTAGCAGGTACGGTAATGATATACTTTTTTTGTTTCAACGTTAAATTTTGCAATAGTTTGAATGTCATAACAAAAATGATAATTTAGTCTTAGATAAATATCTTATAAGACTAATGCATTCAATCATTAAAAAATAACTAAACAAAATAATATGAACAAAATAATATTGATTCGATTCTTCTTATTGGCAATATGCTTTGTATCAGGGGCTAGATACCATTCACAATCCAAAACTTATGAACCCGTTTCAAAGGAACTTTATAATACGATTATAAAGAAAGATAGTCTTCTTTTCAGTGCAGCCAATGCAGGAGATATTAGTACGCTTAAAACTTTTTTTACTAAAGATCTTGAATTCTTTCACGATGTCGGAGGTTTAGCAGGATATGATGAGACCATTGATAATTTTGAAAGAGTAGCCAAAAATTATGGATACACCAGAAGGATTCTTGTTCCTAAGAGTGTTGAAGTATACCCAATAAAAGAGTATGGAGCAATACAAACAGGTCTTCATCAGTTTTGCCGTCTGGAAAATAAAAAATTAATTAATTGTGGAACTTTCAAATTTGTACATATTTGGAAACAAACTCCTGATGGCTGGAAAATTTCGAGAGTAATCAGTTATGGACATTAGTATACCCACTGCGTAAAGTCTCGACTTTGAGCCATGCAATTAAAAATATTTTGGGAAACATACTCCAAAGTCATGAGACTTCGGAGAGCGGACTTTAGGTATTGATAAGGCAAGACTTTCCGCAGAAGGCTTCGGCAGCAAAAACCTAATGACAGATAATATTTCTGAACAAGGGAAGGCGAAAAGGCGTAGAGTGGAGCTAGTGAAAAAATAATGATAAATACTATAATAATAAAGATAACATTATGAAAAGCATTCTTTTTTTAATTTTTCCTGCTATTATGTGTAATTGCCAAACAAATAATATTAAGATCAGTTCAAAGCCAATTAATATTACAAGAAAAATAATTTCTGTTAAACAAGATAAAACGGTAAGCGTCCTAATAGCTGATAATAAAGATGTCATAGAAATATTCAAACCGAATACCAATGATGTTTGTACTAAAATTGAATTAGGGAAAAAACATTCTTTTAAAGCAATATGTGTAAGTTGCTTAATACAGCAAGGTGTTGACTCTCCCAAAATATATATATTAAATGATTCGACCATAATAAAGTATAACAATTATTATACAGCAGAGGAGGCTCAAAATATTTGTATTAAATAATTTTTTACGAATATTGTCTATTGCATAAAGTTTCCAGACTTTCAGCAGAAGGCTTCGGTAGCAAAAATCGCCCGCTGGGCAAAGTCTCCTGACTTTGAGCCATGCAATTAAAAATATTTTGGGAAACATACTCCAAAGTCATGAGCGGCCAGACCCCAAACGAATATAAAAATACCAGGAAATAAGTGCCAATTTATGCACTTTTAAGCTTTTGAAACCTCTTCTCATTTTTGTTATATGAATTTTGCATGTAAATAATTCAAATTACATGTTATGAAAAAGTTCTTATTACTAGTTGTTGTTATTTTTATCACCTCGTGCAGCAATGACGATTCAAACTCCTCAGCCGATAGAAAAGCACAGGCACAGCAAAAACTTGATAAAGCTTTGTCCAACTTCCCGGGCTTAAGCCTTAGTGTAAAGACAGCTTCCGGGAATTATACCCTGGTTGCAGGAGACGCGGTAATTAATGAAAAGCCGATGGTTGCTTCTGCCCTTCACTATATGCAGAGTATTTCAAAAACCTTTACCGCAGTGGCTGTCCTAAAACTGAAAGAGGAGGGCAAAATTAATCTCGATGCCAGGGTAAACACCTATCTTCTTGATATTTGTAATCATCTGCCAAACGGAAATATCATTACAGTAAGGCAACTGCTTACGATGACATCAGGCCTTCCTGATTATTTAGATAACGATCAGTTTTTAAACGATGCTGTTACAGGGCCACTGCCTATGACGAGCGAACAGGTATTGAGCTATATATACAATCAACCTGCAAAATTTGCACCCGGTACTTCATTTGGGTATTGCAATATAAACTATCACTTGCTGGCTCTTATTATAGATAGGGTTACTCCAAACGGGCATCGAAAGTATATTACGGACAAAATAATTAACACCATTGGACTTTCCAGCACCTATTATATAGCGGGCTCGGCAAGCATTACGGCTCCTCAGGGGACGACGGCCAGCTATCTGGAAATAGATGGTGCTTTTATCGATATGAGCCACTTGCAGTTGGGTACAGTCCTTACGTTCATTGGTGATGACGGTATTGTGGCTTCTGTTCAGGATATCGCGGGATTTTATTACAAGCTGCTCCATGACAAAACGGTATTGTCACCCGCATCACTGGAAGAAATGAAGGTTGCGGTGAGTGATCAGGGTACTCCGATATATGGTTTAGGGCTGTATTTTTATAAAACCAATAGTGGCCTGCAAGCCATCGGCCACGAAGGTAGTGGGATCGGAGCCGGTGCCTATGCTTTTTATTTTCCTTCCAAAAATACCAGCGTCGTCCTGTGTACAAACGCGGGAACGCTTACCGATGCTATAAAAGAGAAACAATTACGAACATTGTATGAGGAAATTACAGGGATATTGCTTGAGTAAAAACTAATTTAAACCGCTGCATCTCGTTCCTTATTTACGAAGATATCTGATAATAACGAGCCATTAGCAAGCAGTAATGGAAAGAGGAGTGAAGAAATTGCCAATAGTCTCTCTGCTGCGCAACGTCTTCTGATTTTGAGCTGGGAGCGGAGGATTTAATTTCCATCCATGGAATAGTCAGGTGAATGTATGTTTGGTGTACTCAATCTTGTAGTTGGCTGAATGTATTATGAATAACATATTTGATTTATTATTACATTAGTACTACGTTAATTTTAAATCAATTATGAAAGCATTGGTCATTTCAGGAGGAGGGAGCAAAGGTGCTTTTGCTGGTGGGGTAGCTGAACATCTTATAGAACATCATAAAAACGACTATGAACTCTTTGTAGGAACTTCAACCGGAAGTCTTCTGATTCCTTTTCTGGCTCTTGGAGATATCCAAAGAATTAAAAAGTTGTATACCACCATCGAGCAGTCCGATATTTTTACGGTTTGTCTGTTTAAAATAACGAAGAAGAACGGTAAAGTAAAAGTAGGGATCAACCATCTTGGGATTATCAGGCAGTTTATAAAAAGACAAAAGACATTAGGAGACAGTACCAACCTCAGAAATCTTATCCGCAATAGTTTTACAAAGCAGGATTTTGAAAGAATAAAAGAACTGAAAAAAGAAATTGTAGTCACAGTAGCCAACCTTACAACGCAGCAAATAGAGTATAAGTCTTCTAATGAACACCGTTATGAGGATTTCTGCGACTGGATCTGGGCTTCATCCAATATGGTTCCTTTGATGAGCTTATGCCAGAAAAACCGAAATGAATATGCCGACGGAGGCTTTGGAAACCTTATCCCTTTACAGCATGCCCTGGAAAAAGGAGCATCATCCATAGATACCATTGTATTGCGGCTGGAAAAAACGTCATACAATAATCCACCTCTCCAGAATGTATTGGATGTTTTTGCCCGTACCACAGATTTTATGCTGAATCAGATTGCCAGTGACGATCTTATTATTTCACAGTTGGAAGCGGCAACCACCAACGTACACATCAATTTCTTTTTTATCAACAGGATACTCACCACCCATTCATTTATATTTGATAAAGAAGAGATGACGAAATGGTGGCAGGAAGGACTGGAGCTTTTCCAAACCACCGAATGCAAAAGTTTATTGTTAAAAGCGAAGCCTGTTGATCTATGAATTTTGAATCGTAAAGTCTTTGGATTTGACAGGTAAATAAGGTTGTTTTCTTTAAGCTTGCTTCAAAGTCAGGAGACTTCGGAGAGCGGGTTTGTCCAATCATCATTATTTGTGTTTTCAAATATACTTATTAATTTTTCAGCTAAAACAATGTTTGCTTCGTCTGAACTTACTCCTTCAACAAGATTTATTTCTCCTGTTGGCATATTTAATATATTCTCTTGAGCATAATTGATGTAAGCCCTGTAGGTATTGTTTTGAATATTTGCAACAATTCCAATTGCAATTCCATATTGATTCAAAAATATATTAAAGAAATCGTAGTAATCCAGTTGAGCTTCCATATATCTAGAATGGATGAATCTTTTTACATCATTACTACCGTCAAAAAAGTATTTTAACATTTTTGAATTAAAATTTGGATTTCCCATAATTATAAGTTTTTATTTTTAATACATTAAACTTACTACATTAATTCTAAATTTTAAAATTAGTGCCTGAAAATGAAAAATTATAAAAAGAATGTTAAGTGTTTTTTCTAGAAAAACAAACAAAATATAAAATTAATTGTAATTGTTTTTTCTTAAAAAAATTTCAAATTCACTCTTTATACTTTCAATTTTTTCCTCTGTAATTTGTTTCAACGCAGATGAGTGAATCAAATGGTACATAGAACCTCCTTTAAAAGAACTAGCGCGATATAGAGCCACAGATTCTCTATATTTTTTCCACTTCTGAATACTTGTTTTAAACAGTTCAATATTCATTGAGTGATCTTCATCAACATTTTCTTTATTATGAATAATAAATTCAATTAGAAGATTTAACTCTTCATCTTTTTGTTTAAAACTATTATCTGCTTCTTCATTCATTTCTATTTGGGTTTCAGGTGAATTTGGATATAAAATTTCCCAAACAAAATTGTTGACTAACTCTAAAAAATCTTTACAATTGTTGAAATTTTTAATAATTACATCTTTTTCTATATTTATATTTGTAGCAAATTCATGACAAAAAATATGTCTAAATTCATAAGTATCCTTTATACTTTTTACAATCTCTGGTATACGATTTCTTCTACTATCATTTAAAATATTTGAAATCTTATATACTGAAGTTTTATTAAAGTTTTTAAGTTCATCTAGAAAATCTTTACCAATAATAACCGATAAATTTGAATTTATATCCTCAAAATTGTTGAATGACAATATATGACCTACAAGCTCTCCTACAGTTATAGACTTTGTTTGTATAGCTGCAATTATTTCAAAATCTAATTTTATATTTTTTGATTGATTAAAATTCGAAACATTTTTATTATATGGTTCTCCGAAATCTACAAACTCTTTTACTATTGATTTGAAAAAAGCTTCAAAACAAGCAACCGTTGAAATTGGTATATATTTTAAAATCTCAATATTATAATCTCCGTTATAATTAATAAACTCACTTAATGCATACTCAATATGATTAAGTCTCGAGCTAAAATCATGTCTAGAATTAAATTCTGTTCTAGATTTTATTGCCTTTATTTCTTGTATAAAATCTCTTTTTGCCAATTTTCAATTTATGTTAAAGTTTTTTTTCATTGGGTTCTTAAAATGATCTACTCCATTATTTCCAAGTTTTTGTAATTCAAGTGTCCAATTTTTAAACGATTTGAACATTTCATCGGAGGTGTAGGATTAATGAAAACAACATATTTATTGTAATATAGTAAAGTTAAAATATTCTAGTCTACTATACATTTCCTTAATTTCACTGAAATTAATTTCTATTTTACCGCTAAAGCTAATTGTTATAATATTCGAATTTGTTTTTGTGAAAAGGTGTATTAGCATTTCCATGCCGTTATTTCCTTCGAATTTTTTAGCCCAATTTTCAAAGAAAGTAACATAATCAAAATAAATGAAATTTTCGTCAGAAGTTATAAAGCCTTTTAATCTTTCTTTAGCATCATCCAATTCGTTTATAAAAATTTCCAATTCTAAACTAAACGAAAACAAAATATAGTAAAGAATAATCTGCCCTAACCCATCAATGATGCACACTTTGTCTTCATGAAACATTACTAGAAAACTATCTAGATAATGTTGAGGAAACCCTATTTCTTCTTTATACTTACTTGAATAAATATCTCCGATTTTAATTGTTGATAGTTTTTCTAAAAACTCTCTTTTTTCATCTCGTAGAAAGAAATATTTTCCGTTATAACATTTATAGAGCCCGTCATAATGATAATCCGAATATTTTGAAAATCTTTCTGTTAAAGAAACATATAAAAATTGTAATTCATTATAAAAATTTTTATTCATTTTGCTTATTATTAAATATTTTGTATTGAATGACTTTCTATTTATTCCAATAAATTTTATTATTACTTTCAGAAGTTATTTTTCTAATCCTTTCTACCTCTGTTGTGTTATCTTCAGTTGAAGCAAAATAAATAAATTCTTTAAAACCTTCATCTAAATAGTTAGAAATTTCAGCTTTTACTGCTGGTGATATATATATTTTTGTCAAATAATGATTGATATAAGGAATTTCTTCGATCGGCTTATTAATATCTTCTGATGTTAAAATAATGAAACTTCCATCTTGTCTAAATCTTCTAATTTCTCCAGCGTAATTTTCGAAGTCATCAGGAAACTGAGAATGGTGTTTCACCATATAAGCTTTATCAAGATCAAATGGGTTTTGATTAAAAAACTTGTAGTCTTCTTCTCTTTGAAAATTAATTAATTGATCACCATAGTAAGGACATTCGTACAAGTATATCACGCCGTCATGATTAATATATGTCTTCGATTCATCGTCAATTGCAAAAAACATTGCACTGTTAAAATCTTGACTCCAATCAGTTAGCCTGGTATAAAATCCCAAATGTTGTGCTTGAAATAGATTATGCCATTCCTGCGCATATTTGGTATAGTCTTTATCAAAGTGTTCTAAAACGTTTATTTTAAGTGTTTCTTCATTATAATTTTCAAAAAAGATTTTTTCTTTTTCAAGAATATCAGCATCACTGAGGTCAGGATTTCTGGTAATGCTTGGTTTTATTGGCCAATCATTGATCTGCCCTCTAAAGAATGCTAAGTATGGAGAGAATCCGTCTTTTCTTATTTTTGTGCTGAAAGAGAGTAATTCTTCCAAAGTATTAGGTCGAAATGTTTTCATGATTAAATTATAAATATGATTTGGAGTTATTTTAATGGCTCAGTTTTTTTAAAGCCTAATTTATTATTAATATCTATAGTAGTAAAATTATTTTGCTGAGTTATTGCTTTAACGATTTTTATTTGTTCTTTTTCAAAAGCTTTTTGTATAATTCTAATCTTGATTTCTGTACCAATTTTACGATTTCTGTATTGAGGATGAACTCCAACTGTGTCTATATAAAACATATTTTTGTGTTCAAAGTCTGTATTTCCATATCCATAGCCAACGCATCTTTCACCCTCCAAAGCCAGACAAAAAAATAAATCTTCTGAACGAAACGAGTTTAATTCTAATAATGATTTTTCGGATAAGAGATTTATTTCTTCAGAAATTTCATTATTAATTATTTCTTGGATCTCTAAAAGATCTTCAGCTTCTGTTTTACTGAGAACCTCTCTAATAACAATATTATTATTTAATTGTGCATGATTATTAAAGTTTTCTCTATGTAAAAGGTATACTTCTCCCATTATTGATTATTTTTAAATTGTTCTTTACTTTTCTTAAAACCAATCTGTTGAAAGCTCCAAACATTCAATGCAGCAGAAATAATTATTATTAAATTCAATTTCATTTTTTGCATATCATGAAAATAAAATTGGTTGTAAATCAATTTATAGATTATTCAGATTCAAATGTATTAATCCTCTAAATAATGGCGTTATGGCTTCCCGTAAACAACAAAAATAAAAAGGACTTCCAAATTTTTAATCAGTACTTTCACTGTATTTCTAGAAAATTTTCATCACAAAAAAATCCCAACTTTCGTCAGGATTTATTCATTTATAAGTTTAAAGAAATCAGATAAACTAATTTTTCTTGCTTCACATATTTTAAAAAGTGTTTCAACAGGTATTCTGTAGGTTTCTTCACTTTTAATTTTTCTAATGGTACTTTCTTCTACACCATGACTTTTGGCAAAAGAATTTTGTGACTTGCCTTCTTGAAGCCAAGGTATCAACCATTTTTTTGTAATGTATGAACAAATTTTTTCGTTTATATCTGTCATATAACAAATGAAATAATTAAATAATAAAAAATTACGGTCGATCGACCGTAATTGAATTTCTTTTATTACATTTATAAAAAAATACAACCTCATGAAAAAAATAAAAACAGATTTTGACACCCGGTTTCGGGCGGATAAGAAGCATTCAGGATTCCAGCTGATAGAAAATTTCTTTCAGTTCAATGAGCTGGATGTTTCCAAAAAAAGGCTCAGCAATATTATGAATTATGCAATAAAAAAGAATAGTTGGATCAATGAAGATCCGGCGGTTATCTTTCAGTTTCATCAGTCGATGCGGTCGTTGATCCGGGCAGGGTACCTCATCATGCTGAAGGAAAGAAAATGGACTGTAGATACCCAGCCGGAAAAGATTTCCCCGTGGCTTCTGGGCCTGCTTTCGGAGAAGGAATACCGGAATCCGCTGCTGGTTTTCAAAAAAGCATTCAGAGCATACACCCTCAAAGAATTTGATTATTTTATGTCCGGAATCGTCTATTTCTCCATGGGTGTCTATGAAAATCTACCGGAAAGAAATATGGTGATGCCCTACATTCATACTGTTAAAATGCTGGATGCAGCACATCTTATCATTCAAAGAAGGCGAGAAAAGAAAATGGCTGACATTAATTGAGGATAGGAGGGTTGTGTATAAACTATTGATTCAGATGGTTAATGTATTGATGATATGTCTTTAAACGCAAAGTTTTAGCTACATTATGCGTATTTTCAGGGAGCAAAAGATAGGATCAACTTTGTTGATTCGTCGAAGCATGCGGATAAATATACCGTTTAATCAGCGACAAAGTCATATTCCTTTGCCTCCTTACAATAAGGCGGAATTACTCATATACTTTGCGTTTCTTTTTACTCAAGAAATAATTTCAATATGATCTCCAGCTGAACAAGTTTCTTGACTTTGAGCTCGTAAAGTCGTAAGATTATTTTCTTTAAACTGCTCCAAAGTGAGGAAACTTCGGAGAGCAGGGAGCAAGTGATGTGAGCATCCCTTATGTTTTCACATCCATAAATGTATTGTAAACTTTGCCGATAAATAAGAAATGCCCCTAAAAAGTGTCTAACTTTTTGGGGGCAGTCTATTTTAAGAGCATTATATTATTGTGCTCTTACTTGCTCTATCTTGATGTATATTTTAGAAAGGTTGGGCTGGGCACTGCCTGAAGTGGGTGCTCCTGCCATAATGGTTGCAGTATAAGCGGTTTTTGAAGAAGCATTACTGTCTATCCAGGTATATCTTCTATGCTCAGGCCCGCCACTGGCTCCATCTATAATCCCTACGTTCCCCCAGTAAGCGTTTCCTACTGCCCCTGTGCCTTGGGGATACCATGTAGCTGAAGCATCTGCCATACCGCCCCATACTCCTGAAGTAATATTGTTTGTTGTTACAGCTGCGCCAATATAACCACCATATTCGGTGTTATAATTCCAATATAGGTTAACGGTAGCTCCTGTATTATTATACAATTGTACATTAGGAATTGCAGCGGTTGTCCCACTTGTGGTATCAAATATTACCCTGATCGAATACTTACCATCTGGGGTAGTTAAAGGAAAGGTATAGGCTTGTTTCCCGTTGGAATCGGTTGTGAGGGTAGAATATCCCATCGCAGCAAGATCTGAAATGTCTGCACGGCTGGTATTTCCCACTGTAGCAGTACAGTTTTGTGCAGCTGTTAAGAAAGGAATTGCAGTGCTGTTCATAGGAAGAGTCATATTATTACCAGTGGTAGGAGTTCCAGTCACTGAGAATACCAATTCGCCATCACCAAACTCTAAAATTCCGGGTCTTAGCTGGAAGGTTAATCCGTTCACTGTAAAAGGTGCTCCTGAATTATAAGTGCCTCCGTTTCCTTGGGTATAGGTAACTCTCAGGTTTCCGTTGAAAGGAGTACCAGCAGTATAAGTAGAGGGATTTAAATAAGCTGTGGTACATTGTAACGCTGAAATCACCGGAGCGATGGTGTTTGTAGCCTGTGTAAGTCTTTGCCATACTGCGCCGTCAAAATAATAATAGCCCATAGCAGTAACATTAATACGTTGTCCTGTAGCATCGCCACCAGTTACATCCGTAATATAAATTAATGCTCCTTGCTGATCGCTGTTATAGGTTGCTGTATTGACGGTAAGCTCAGCTCTTGTAAGCCTCGGAGCCTGCAATCCGAATGTTTGGGAGTTATCCGTAATCACTCCTGAAGTATCTCTTTAGCAGATACATCCACAGTTGTTTTGGGTAAAGTTGTATTAAATCCTACTTGGGCAGATGAGAATCCAGTAATAAGAATAGCACTGAATAGTGTAAATTTTGTTTTCATGTTAAGGTGTTATTTGGGTAAGTCAAATATAACTTTTTTTTAATAAAAAAATAAAAAAAAGGCTTTATAATTGAATAAAATTAATTAATTCGTAATATTATATTGAAATATAGGGATTTTTAATGCGTTTATAATGTTTTTAATGCCAGTGTTTTATGTTTGGTTAGAGCTGTTTATGTCAAATTCTGTCAAATTCTATTTTCTCTATAATAAGATGATTTTTTTTAGATATACAGATATTTGTATTTATTCTAATGTCTTGAAGATTATAACATAATGTATTAAATTGTGCTAGGTCTAAAATATCCAGTTGAATTCCCTTGACAGAATTCTCAATCATAACATTCTTCGAGTGTTCTTTGATTGAAAATATAATGGGTTGATAATACATTTTATGACACAAAGGTTTCATTTTTGAAACTGTTGATGATAAGAGGGGAAAGCATTACAACTTCGTTGCCGATTAAGCGTGAGGCAAAAATGGCTGTTTCATCGAATCAACTTTGTTGATTCTGTTCTTTGCCTACTTACGATAAAGCAGAATAATTAATGAACTTTGCGTTCATTCTTTTAATGCAAAAAACAAATCAAATAATTAAAAAATAGCATTTTTCCGCATTATTCTACAGGCTAATTTTGCAGGAATAAATAGATGGGTTGAACTATGAATGGAAAGTATAAAATATGGAAATAATAATAACAAAAATTACAGAAAACGATATAACAGAATTACAGGAGATCAGTAAAAAAACATTCTTTGAAACCTTCTCCGAGGATAATACAGAAGAAAGCATGGCGCAATATCTTGAAACAAGTTTGCAACAGAAAAGCTTCATGCCGAACTTAACGATAGAAACTCCGAATTCTACTTTGCCAAGCTTGATCATAAAGTCATTGGATATTTAAAACTCAATACCGGCTCATCACAAACTGAAATGAAAGGAGATGATGCGCTTGAAATTGAAAGGATATATGTTTCTAAAGATTTTCACGGAAAAAAAGTGGGACAGGCTCTTTATGACAAAGCGATTGCTATTGCCAAAGAAAAAAATGCAGATTATGTTTGGCTGGGCGTTTGGGAAAACAATCGACGGGCGATTAGCTTTTACCGGAAAAATGGGTTTAAAGAATTTGATCAACATATTTTCATGCTCGGAAATGAAGAACAAACCGATATTATGATGAAACTGGATTTGAAAAACAACACCCCGAAAATTGAATTTTTTATAAAATCATTCGAAGAATTATCCACTATCGAACTCTACAACATATTAAAATTAAGAAGCGAAATATTTATTATAGAACAAAACTGTGTGTATCAGGACATTGATGATAAAGATTTAAAATGTCATCACCTGATGTGTTTTGTTGATGGAAATCTGGCGGGTTATACCAGAATTGTTCCACATGGTTTGACCTACGAAGATGCTTCCATTGGTCGCGTTGTGATCGGTACAGCATATAGAGGATTGGGACTTGGAAAACAACTGATGGAAAACTCGATCAAAGGCTGTCAGGATATTCTTAAGGAATCAAGAATTCGAATCAGCGCACAATTGTACCTGTTGAAATTTTACAATTCACTGGGTTTTAAAGAAGTAGGAGATCCTTACGATGAAGACGGAATTCCGCACATAGAAATGGTGTTAAACTAATTCCAGAATGTTTTTAAGAATTGGATTAGGGTCGTCTTTTCGCCATTGGATGTACAAATCGGTAACAAAGGGGAGTGGTATAAAATGGATTCCGGTATTTTGGTGAAGATGATAAGAATGCGGCAGAATCGAAATACCTAATCCGTTTTTAATTAATGAAATAATGGTAGATCCAAACTCACAGCGAATATAAGAATCAGGATTGATTGTATAAAAATCAAGAACTTCCTGAACCAATACATTGTAACTGCTGCCATCATCTCCTGTGGTTAAAAGAAATTTTTGCTCTTTTAATGTTTCTGCCGAAATATCAGATAAGGTTTTAAAATGATGATCTTCGGGAACTACTAAAGACAGATTTTCCTGGCATAATTTCTTTTCATTAATTCCTGAATACGTATTGATATCACGGGAAAAAGCAAGATCTATCTTATAATTTTTAAGATAATCCTCCTGAATCTCATTAGTAAGCTGAAACAATTCCAGATTCAGATTGGGAAAAGCAGCAGAAACCCTTTTTACAAAATCAGGTAAAACGGAAGAGGAAATAGAATCGGGATGTGCAATTCTTATCGTTCCATATTCGCCTAAATGAATTTGTCGGGCTAGCTGATGAAAAGACTCCATTTGACTAAGCTCTTCACCCCATTTCTCCTGTAAAAATTTTCCTGCAGGAGTAAGCTTCACATTTCGTTTGTCACGATAAAACAACTGAACACCCAGTTCACTCTCTAAAGACTGAATGTTCCGGCTCAATGCAGATTGTGTAATATTCATTTTCGCCGACGTATTCCAGAAATGAAGTTCCTTTGCTAATGCCAGAAAATATTTGAGCTGTTGTAAATCCATTGATGCAAATTAATCATTAATTAGGCAAATTTAATAAGTAAATTGAATTAAAAACCACCTGATTGAAAATTATACAAATACAAAAATGAGGCTGTCTCAAAAGTCAAATAATTTGACTTTTGAGACAGCCTCATTTGGATATAGTAATCTAATTTTTTTTAACAGCAGATCAACGTCTGATAGGATTTTCAGGGATTATGATTCTCAGTAATTTCAACCTCAAATCTATACGCCAACGGGGAGCTTGCGGATGTTCCATATGCTCACTCAGCATAATAAAAGTGACGATCAGCATCGCCAAATGATGTCCTTGTGGTAATAACATCGGGAGAAGCATTAATGCCCAGCCTGCGCCAACACACCAGAAACCGTGAGTAATCCCAAATGAAAAAGCATCCTGATAAGCTTTTGAACCCCACGCTGCCAAAACTGGATGATAATGTCCCCTGTTAAGGCACTTTTGCTTAACGGGAGAAAATTGCCAGATTAAGGTGATGATTCCAAAAATAACTGCCGGAATAAAAGATCCAGGCATCTGAATACTCACAAAAATGATGAAAATGTTTAATAAAAACCCGGTTACAGTCCACATCAAAACATATCCTGTTATAAAAAGAATGACCAATAAAAAGCTCATACTTTTAAAACTTTGATTAATGATGCTCTGAATAGGAATAATAAGCTTGGGAAGCATCATGGCCAATACTATCAATATCCATCCGGTCATCATTTCAGAGAAAGGATTTATTTTGAGGATCATTTTTAATGAAACGCTGCTTCCGTTACATAAATTCATCTGACAATGTGCTGCTGTAAGCAAATTGCCGGGATTGAAAAGCAGGATAAACCAACAGATAATGCTGAAACTCCATACACTGTAACTTATGAGGTTCCGATTAGCATTTGATCTTTTCATTGCTATTGTTTTTCTCTGTAAACACTTATTCTTCCTACTGTAATTTTCGTATCGGATAAGATTTCGTTATCAGGAGTAATGGCAACATCTAAAGATTTTAGATTCTCAAGATCATTTTCAAGATGCAGCTCATCAATGATATTGGTAATGTCTAAAGAAAAGCTAAGTCCGTTACCTCCTCCGTGAGAATCGTCCAGTGATGCATTGCGAAGTCCAAAAAGCGATATAAATCCTATATGTTGATTGTTTACAGAAACTTCAAGCGTATTGGCGTTGATATTTCCCTTCACATTCTCCAGAACCAAATAGATACGGTCAGGAATTTCATCTGCAGAAGCTCTTAAAAGGCTTGTAGAAACTTTCTTTAATCCTTTATCAGAAAAATTAACGGTAGTTTTGGTTACTGCATTCTTAATTTCAAAAGAACCTTGGTTGGCAGCGACTAATTCTGTTGGTTTCTCATTATTATCCATAGTAGATTCAGTTAGTTGAGCATCATCCAAAATCGGAATTCCTAGTTTTCTCAATCTTTCAGAAGTCGTATCGGCAGCGGCAGGTTCTACTTTTGTTTTAAGATCATCATAGCTGTAATCCAAAAGATCAAGATTGGTTACATCATTGGGAGTATACGTCCATTCTTTTCCATCAAGTAAAGGCATTACAAACTCACGTTCTCCAATTTCCTTCGGGTCTCCCAGCCATTTTTTCTCTGATGGATTCTTGTTTCCCCTGGCATTCCACGATGCCCACATTCTGTCAATATTACAGTGGTGAAGATAAAAGATAGGATCCAGTGCTGCAGCGTTAGGATCAGACATAAGACCTTCATTTCCTTTAACAACTCCTCCTACGTCATTATGAACAAAATTGTGAGGATTGGTTTCTAAACTTTCTTCAGGAAATATCGTTCCATAATGTGAAAAATCAGTTTCAGGCCCTCCGAAACAATTTTGATTACCAGTGTATACTGTCTTAAGTTCACAATTTTGTGTAACTCTTGGCTTGCCGTCCTTGAATAATTTGATGTAAATATTTCCGTCATTATCAGGGCCGTGTCTTTCTGTAACAAAAAGAGGATTAGGAGTATCGCGGTCTAAAAACGGCCTAGTAAATGCCGGAGGTATTTTATTTTCTTTCTCTCCACCAAAATAGTTCCAATACGGTAAAGCCCAGTCATCAGGCCCATTAAGTTCTATCACTATTGCTCTGATCTGAATTTCCAAAGCCATAAGATAGCCACGATGCCATGGGGCAAAATACCAGGTTTGGTGCTGACATTGATTCCAATACTTATCTTTTATATCTTTAGACGGAAAAGGGCTTGTAGGTACCTTTGGCGGAGCTTTAATAGTATTCCAGTCAATACCATCAGGATCCCCGGCAAAATTTTCACCGTGAATGGCAGCAAAAAACCACCAGCTCGTCGGATCATCCAATTTTCTGGATTGCATTTCAGCAACTGCTCTTGCATACCAGTATAAATCGGGATTATCAAACGTTCCTTCCTGATTCCACGCGTTTTTTCGTAAGAATTTTTTCATGTATTAATAGATTTATGATTATAGTTATGGGATTAAAGCCAAATGTTATTTTGTCTTCATTCTCACTGTAAAATTATTATTAAAAAAAATCTTGTCTATCAGTAGTTATACCTAATCTTGTATTGAAAGAAGGTTTTGTGATCAGAAAGAAGAACAGGTTATTGTCTTGCAGGCGCCGCTTTGTAAAGTTTAATTTGCTTTGAATTAACAATTTTATAAAATATGATCAGGCCTATCCAGCTATATAATGTCATAATTTTTTCTATATTTAGAAAAAAATGGCTTATGTCTGCATTTTGCGTTCTACAGCCTTTCTATGAACCCATATAAAAAGGACAATGCCAATAAATCAATTACCTCCGGATGGAGGTATGCTCTATAAAGAAACAGATATGGCTCATTTCTTTCCTGAGCCGTTAAATGCAATCACTGCTTTATTATTTTTAGCCATAGCTATTTTTTGGACCCTTAAAATGAAAGGCAATCTTAAAGAATATCCTTTTTTAACCTACTGCCTGGTGTTGTTATATATTGGTGCCATAGGGGGAACTGTTTATCATGCATTCAGACAATGGCCGGTGTTTATCATGATGGATTGGATGCCCATTATGATATTGTGCTTCTCTGCCGGATTTTATTTTTTAGCGCAGAGCCTCAAATGGTACTATGCTATTGTAATGGTTCTTGTATATCTGGTGCTCACGTTAGGGTTGAGAAATTGGATTTTGGTAGATAACCCTTCTCTCTTTATCAATGTAAACTACGCCATCATGGCTTCATTTGTACTTTTCTCAGTATTAAGTTATCTGATTTATACCCAATGGAAAGCTGGCAAATGGGTAGGCTTTGCTTTATTGTCGTTTGTTTTCGCTCTCACTTCCCGAGTCATTGATAAATGGGAATGGTTGGACTTCGGAACCCACTTTTTATGGCATACCTTTGGAGCGATAGCCACATTCTGTATGTTTAATTATATCTATCTTACACGGGATGTAATTAGAAAAAATAAGTAGCTTTTATTTTCTTTAAAAAAATGAATATATAAGTATCAATCCTCGAATTTCTTCTAAATTTGTCGAACCTCTGGATTTGTGATTGAAGGAGTTTTCCACAGCTCTGCAGATTTTATAGATAGTTGTAGATGATTTCTCTCGCAGATTTTGCAGATGGCGCTGATTTTATAAAGGGGCTAAACCTTATAGGTTTTAAAATTTATGCATATTAAAAACCTATAAGGTTTGATCCGATAATTCCCAAAAGATCTCAGAATTCTTATGGAGAATTATCTGCTCAATCTGCTGTATCTTAGAGGATGGTGTAAATTTTTATAAAAAATAAAAACTTTTGTATCTTTTGTGATTAATAAAAATTAAACAGTTTTTTTATGAAATTCACAGTTTAACTATTTTACTATTGAAAGAAAGATGATTTACTTATATTTGTCCTGCAAAGTAAAATTAAATGTTCAAAAAAGTAAGCACTGTATTTATCCTTGGATTTTATACGGTTTTTTGTTCGGCCCAGCAGGTCCGGCCTTCAAAATCATCTGAAATTTACCGGGAACTCAAAACCCTTAAACAGTTACCTAAAGTTTTATACCTTGCCGCTCATCCTGATGATGAAAATACAGGATTACTCTCCTGGTTAATTAACGATCAGAATGTAGAAACGGGCTATTTGTCTTTAACGAGAGGAGATGGTGGTCAGAATTTATTAGGTACAGAACAAGGTGCTGCATTGGGCTTAATAAGAACGCATGAGCTTTTAGAGGCAAGAAAGTTAGACGGTGCTCAACAGTTTTTTACCCGTGCGATTGATTTCGGATTCTCTAAAAATACGACCGATACCTTTAAACAATGGAATGCAGACAGCATTACGGCGGATGTAGTCTGGGTAATCCGTAAATTCCGTCCTGATGTTATCATTTGTCGTTTTCCTCCTACTGCTGCGGCAGGCCACGGGCAACATGCAGCTTCGGCTGTAGTTGCTGAAAAAGCTTTTAAGCTGGCAGGTGATAAAAATGCTTTTCCAGATCAGCTAAAATATGTCAATGTATGGCAACCCAAACGCGTATTATGGAATACTTTCCGCTTTGGTGGGGTCAATACAACAGCTGAAAATCAACTGAAAGTTACCGTTGGGCAATATGATGCACAATTGGGAATGGGCTATGGTGAGCTGGCAGGATTAAGCAGAAGTTTGCATAAAAGCCAGGGGGCAGGAACACAATCTGTAGCTGGTATCAGAACTGAATATTTTTCTCATGTTATTGGTGAACCGGCAAAAACAACACTTTTTGACGGAGTGGTGAAAACCTGGACTTCACAGGGGAATACTGACATTGATCAATCTTTAGATACAATTATTTCTGCTTTCAATTTCAATAATCCGGATCTTAGTTTGCCTGCTTTACTTGCTTTGCGAAAAAAGGTGATGGCGCTAAAAGATGGAGATCAAAAAAAGGATAAACTTAAATCTCTTGATAGTATTATATTAAGCTGTGCCGGATTTATGGGTGAGGTGGTTACCAATCAGGCTGAAGCTGTTGCCGGAGAGCATTATAATTTCAGGTTAAATTTGATTTCAAGAGCTGCAAGTCCTGTTGTTTTAGAAAATGTAAAATGGTTAGGTCAGTCAGAAAGCTTGAATAGAAAACTATCCAAAGATTCTTTAATTACCATTCAGCATGACATTCAGATTCCTGCTGATGCAGCACTCACAGAACCTTACTGGTTGGCAAAGCCAGCTACGAATGCGGCAACATTCTCTGTTCCTAATGATACTTTAGTCGGTTTGCCTGAGGCAGAATCACCATTGAATGTCTTGCTTGGTTTAAAAATCGGTTCTGAGAATTTTGAGGTTCAACTTCCTTTATCTTTCAAGAAATTAGATCCTGTGCGTGGGGATGTCGTAGAAGCTTTGCGTATTGTTCCTGCATTGGAACTGAAATTTACACAACCCTTGTATGTGGCCAAAGAAATGAAGATTTACATTTGAGTTTAAATGTTAAGGTTAATTCTAACAAACAGTTTAATAAAGGGGTTCTAAACCTGATGTATAATGGAGAGCGATTAGGCAGTGCTAATGTAAATTCACTCAATGGAAAAGATACCGCCATCGATTATGTTATTCCAAAAACTAAGCTTGCTGCCATACACTCATCTCGTTTACAATTGGATGCTAATTTTGTTGCAGATGGAGCCACTTATCATAAAAAACAAGTATTAATTCAGTATCCGCATTTGCCTTCCTTACAATATTTTACGCCTGCAACGGTAACCGTCATGAAAGGTGATATTCAGGCGAAGGTTAAAAAAGTGGGATATATAGAAGGAGCGGGTGATTTCATTCCAGAGTTCCTACGCATTGCAGGTATCCAGGTTGATGTTCTGAAAGACGAAGATTTTTATGGTACCATAGATCAATCCGGTGGAAATGGTAATCAAAATAAACTATCTCAATATGATGCCATCGTATTGGGTGTTCGTGCCAATAACACAGAGAAAAAACTGGGTCGCTGGATGCCTTTCTTATGGTCTTATGCAAAAGCAGGAGGTAATTTGGTGATGCAGTATAATACCAATCAGGATACCACCGTTGATCAATTGGGAATGTATAATTTCAGTATTGCCAATAAGAGGGTGACCGAAGAAAATGCAGCGGTTAAGTTTTTAAATCCAAATCATAAATTACTGAACTTTCCGAACAAAATTACTACGGATGATTTTAAAGGCTGGGTACAGGAGCGTGGTGCCTATTTCCCTGTTCAATGGGATGCGGCATATGAACCGCTTTTTGAAATGCACGATACGGATGAAGAGCCTCTGCAGGGATCAACTTTATATGCTAAATACGGAAAGGGTAATTTTATTTATACCCCGTTAGCATTTTTTAGACAGCTGCCAGCAGGAAATGTTGGGGCGGCACGTTTATTTTTAAACTTTTTATCTGCACAAAAAAACTGATGAACAAGCAACTTAAAAATTGGAATATCTGGTACATACTATTAGCTGTTGCATTAGTATTGCAGATCGTATTTTATTATTGGTTTACTAAATTTTGGGCATGAGTACTATAGATTGGACAGTTCTTATTTTTACACTTGTTGTAGTGGTGGTTTACGGCGTATTGATCGGTCGTGGGCAAAAAAGCAACGAATCCTACCTGAAAGCAGATAATAAAATGCCTTGGTATATTGTGCTTTTAGGGATTATGGCTACCCAGGCGAGTGCGATTACATTTCTTTCAGCACCAGGCCAGGCTTATACAGACGGCATGCGTTTCGTGCAGTATTACTTTGGTTTGCCTTTGGCGATGATTGTGATCTGTATCACTTTCATTCCGATATTTCAGCGCTTAAATGTTTACACTGCTTATGAATACTTAGAAAATCGTTTTGATAAAAAAACAAGAGTACTCACTTCATTGCTATTCCTTTTTTCCAGAGGTTTATCAACGGGAATCAGTATTTATGCTCCGAGTATCATTTTGTCAAGCGTTTTAAACTGGAATATTTACTTAACCAATGTTTTAACAGGGGGTATTTTGATGATTTACACTTATGTTGGTGGTGCAAAAGCGATCGCTCATACCCAAAAGTTACAGTTTCTCATTATTCTGGGAACCATGGCTTTTGCAGGGTATCTGCTTATTCAGAATATGCCGAATGGAATTGGTTTTAACGATGCACTTTACCTGGCAGGGAAATCCGGAAAGCTCAATGTCATCACCACAGAATTCGATTGGAAAGATAAATACAACATCTGGAGCGGGCTGATAGGTGGGTTTTTTCTGGCTCTTTCTTACTTCGGTACGGATCAGAGTCAGGTGGGGAGGTATATTACTGCGAAGGACAATACCAATGCAAAAATGGGCTTACTGCTGAACGGATTGGTTAAAATTCCAATGCAGTTTGCTATTCTTTTGATTGGTGCTTTGCTTTTTGCTTTCTTTTCGCTAAAACCGGCTCCCATTTATTTTAATGAAAGATCTTATCAATATTTAAAGGAAACAAAACCTGAACAGGCTGCAGTTTTTGAAAAAGAACATCAGGATTTACAATTCAGATTTAATGCTGAATCGAAAGAAATTTTAAAATTAAAAGAGACTAATTCTCCTGAGCTTAATAAAACAATTCAAGATTTTAAAAACACACAAACCGAGGTGAAAGAGCTTCACGGAAGAGTAGAGGAAGCGATTAATAAATCCAACTATAATGCTGAGAAAACGGATACCAATTACATTTTCCTGTATTTCGTAAAAAATACATTGCCTGTAGGAATGATCGGATTACTGTTTGCCGTCATTTTTCTGGCCAGTTGGGGTTCTATTTCGGCAGCGCTCAATTCTCTTGCTGCCTGCTCATTAAAAGATGTTCATCTGATATTTAAAAAAGATATTCCTGATGATGCCACCGAATTGAGGTATAGCCGTCTGCACACTTTAGCCTGGGGGATTTTCTCAATTGGTGTAGCTATGTTTGCCACGCAGATGGGCTCCCTTATTGAAGCCGTTAATGTATTAGGCTCTCTTTTCTACGGTCCGATATTGGGGATTTTCCTTGTCGCCTTTTACTATAAAAAAATCACAGGCTCCAATGTATTTATTGCGGCGATATTATCAGAAATTACGGTTATTTCCGTTTATCAATTTGATATCGTTTCGTTCCTTTGGCTTAACGTAATTGGGGCAGCGGCAGTCATTATATTTTCTGCAATCGGGTTATTGTTTTATAAGCCGAAAGAAGTAAATTCGTAAACAAATAATAATAAAAACAAATAAATAAAAATAGTATGAAAACAATGATTAAATCTGCTACCTTACTTTTTGCTGCAATGACGATTTCAGTGAATGCTTTTGCTCAGGATACTAAAAAACCTGCCAGCCCTCCGGCTACTGCTACGGGAAAAATTAAAGATGCAACTATTACCATTGCTTATAGCAGTCCTTCTGTTAAAGGGCGTACGATTTGGGGTGGTTTAGAAGCTTATAATAAAGTTTGGCGTGCGGGTGCCAATGAAGCCACTACTTTTGAAACAGATAAAAATATTACTGTTCAGGGTAAGCCGCTTCCTGCAGGTAAATATAGCTTTTTCTTGATTCCTAAAGAAGGTGGAACCTGGACTGCGATTTTTAACAAAGAGCCAAAACAATGGGGTGCTTATAAATACGAAGAAGCTAAAGATGCTTTACGTGTTGATGTAAAAACAAAAGCTTTACCAGCAACACAGGAAACGTTGGTGTATAAAATAAACAATAATGGATTCACAATGGATTGGGATAAAATCTCAGTTCCTGTAGAGATCAAATAAATCTCAGTATAAGAAATTAAAATCCCGTATAATTCGGGATTTTTTTTGATATTGTTTCAAAGCTTACTGGTGCAGTAATTTCAGACTGTCTATTTAATACAGATTAAGTATTTTACGTTTAAAGCTTGATCAAGAGATGCTTATGATTTAAAAAAGAGATAACTATCAAATTAAGTAAAAGACGAGCGTATCTTCAAACATTTTTATAGATGATTTGATTCGTTTGATTCAGATTAATAGATAATTACGAACTTCTTTTATATCAAATAATTATTTATAATATTATTCTACTGTGATACACTAAAATGATTCGGAATTGCTGATCTGATAAAATAGTTTTCCTGTTGCATTTTTTATTTGTTTATAAATTCAAAAATTGAATTGACAAATTCTTCTGGCTGTTTCTGCCATTGCCAATATGTATAGAGCCCGTTTTTTTGTGCATCATTCACCTTACCTTGTGTAATCATGTCGTGTCCGCAATCTTTTAGGGTAATGATCTTGTGTTTCACACCTGCCTTTGTCAGGTAAGTTTCCATTTTCTTTTTGTTCTCGACAGGTGGCACCAATACATCTTTCTCCCCGAAAATACTTAATACAGGGCATTTTATTGTACTTAAAGCTTCTTTAGGATCATACTTATTTTTTCTCCACCATAAGACATCGTCCCCGGTTTTCGATTGAGGGATGTCTAGCTGATCTATCCATTTTTCATCTTTTATTTCAGAGGCATATTTCTTAAGGGCTTCCCAGTCTTTTGCAGCATTGCTCTGAATATATTTAAAAAAAAGTCCGGAATAATGAAGGGCGGAGTTAACGGATTCTTTTGAGTATCCTTCCTCGGTCAAGGTATACTGAACTCGGTTAATATCCTGTTCGTAAAGAGAAACTGCAGGCCCTACAATTAAAACTGCAAAGCCGCAGTCGGAGACTTTATTAGCAGCCAATGGTACGATCCATCCGCCCTGGCTTGCGCCTAGGAAGCCTATTTTGGCATAATTCAGATCATTTCGTGCTTTCAGATAATGAAAGGCAGAAGCAGCATCTTCTGCAAAGTCATTAAAATCAGCCAATGAAAAATTACCTGTTGATGTACCGGTGCCACGTTTATCATAAAGTAAAACACCTATTCCTTTGCTGGCCAATATATAAGCCAGGGAATGATACCATGGTGTATTCCTGTCTTCCCATCCGGAGCGATGTACCAAAATAACATAAGGAGCAGGCTTATCGGATTTTTTTGGTTTGTACAAAACGCCTGCAAGTGAGATGTCTGCATTCGAAAATTTAATTTCTTCTTCTGTAAAGCTTTTTTCTTTTGCCTCTGTTTTTTTCAGGTGGATTCTTATCTCAGGTTTTGTATTCTTGCTTACCCCACTTAGATCTCCTGTTTTAGGATCTAAAAAACAATAGAAATCACCATAGAATATCTTTATATTTAATGTGTCCTTATTCTGCGATATTTTTTCTGGAGTCACATCCATATAACCAATTTCCGGTATATCGTAAGTGGTTTTATCATTATTAAAATCAAATGAAATTAACTGAACAGCTCCGTTCCTTGTTAGGGAACCTTTATAATGACCTTGTGGTGTTTGACTGTGCCCAATTTGGGCTATTAAAAGTAAAAGAATTAAATATAAGGGTTTCATATTTGTATATCTTTAGGTGAGTATTACTAAAAGACAAAGATGATAATTAATTAGTTACACTACCTTTAAAAAATAGTGATAACCAACTTTTTCTACATAACCCTAAAATATAGGCAATACTATGCTGTATAAATTCAATGATATTCCTAAATCAATCTTTTTAGGGAAATTACTTTTTTTACATCATATTATACTTGGAAAAGTGGAGTCTATTATCAATTATTTTAATTTATTTATTATTAAATTCATTAATATATTAGAAAAAAAATATAATTTAACATTGCTATTATATTTGCATACTCTGAAAAAATATTACAAAAATGTTATATTATAAAAAATATTATTTTTTAATATTTTGGGTACTGAGTGAATTGCTATACTCTCAGCAAAACCAAAAAGAATTAGATGTTAATTTATTACTAAAACGATCTGATTCTTATATTTATGTAGATTTTGAAAAATCACTGAAATTATCAAAGACAGCTCTGGCTAAGGCAGAAAAATTAAATAATTCTCAGAAAAGATCAGAGTCGTATCTGTATGTTGCTAAGTCTTTGATTTTTTTCAGGAGGTTTGATGAGTGTTTTCCCTATCTGGAAAAAGGAATTCAGGAAAAAGCATCTCAGAAAGATATTATATTGAAAGCATCATTCCTAAGTCTTCAGGCAAGTTATTACAGCAGAATGTCATTGCCAAACAGGCCTATAGAAGGATTAATGAAGTGCTGCATCTGTTAAAATATAGGAATGATGTGGAATCCCAACTTATTAAATCCAATATGTATATGGGACTTTCAGACTATTATGCAGAATTGGGAAATTATGAAACTTCACATTTATATATTGATAAATCAATTACAATTTCTGAAAAAATTAGTCAGATTCATTATTTTTCATCTAAGCGAATCCATAGGATGAGAGCATTTATTTATTTTTATAAAAGCAGTTTTTTTCTTGAAGAAAATAAGCCTGTTTTGGCTTATCCTTTTATTCGAAAGGCATATAATCAGGCTGTTCTTGAAAAATATAAATATATGGTTCCGTTCCATGAAATCTATGGAGATTATTACTTTAAGACTCAAAACTATCAAAAAGCTATTGATTTTTATTTAAAATGTTTAGAAGAAAAGCGTAAGTTCAAGTGGCAGCATGCTTCCGGTTTAAATACTAAGATATCTAGGGCATATAAGATGCTGGGAGATCATGAAAAACAAATCTACTATCTTGAAAAAGCAGAAAAAAGGCACAGTTTCGATTTAAAAAATGACCACAAAATTGTGGAGGGAGAAATGGATAGAACTTTAATAAAGAAACAGGTAACAGAAAGCAAATTAGTGAAAAATAATATTTTGTTTGTTGTTTTTTTGTTTTTGCTTTTTACTGTATTGTTGGTAATTATTATAGCACACCATCAAAGCGTAAAAAAGAAAAATAGTGAGCTTATGGATGCACAAAAAATGATATTATACAAAAGAGAATCCGAAATAAAAGAAAGAGAGGAAACGATTGGAGAATTACAAAGGAAGGTTAATGATTCCTTCTCTGAGCTTATTAATCTGGCTAAAAATAACTCCCCTTATTTTTTTTGCCGTTTTCAGGAGGTATATCCTGATTTCTGTACAAAAATGCTGGAAATAAATCCTATGCTAAAATCTTCTGAACTTATTTTCTGTGCCTATATATATTTAAGATTTTCAACGAAAGAGATTGCTGAATATACATTTAAAGCAATTAAAACAATTGAAAATAATAGGTATAATCTAAGAAAAAGACTAAGGTTAGCTCCACAGGAAGATCTAATGATCTGGATCAGAAAGTATATAGATGCTAGGTAGCCAATGAGGCTGTTATTGGTTATAAATGAATCTGTCTCAGTAACGAGGTAGATTTTTTTTGTTAAAATGATATCAGCTACTGGTAGAAAAAGACAATTCGAATTATTTTTTGCCATATCTGAGTTTTGACTCTTTCAATATTTTGATAATGACCATTAATGTATCTATAGAGGGATTGATGGGGGCTTCCTTTTTTTTCCTTTTTATATAAATCTCGTTCATTTGTACTTATGGTTCTTGTATTATAAACATTATTTAGAAATACAGAACATATTTGTAAGAACCTCAAAAGATCTTAGTTTCCATTTTTAAATTTAATAATTATTTAAACAAATGAAAAAGACTTTATTAATAGGAATACTGCTTTCGGCTACTCACGCTCATTCTCAAGTAGGTATCAATAATACTGCACCTAAAGCCACACTAGATGTAACAAATAGAACCGCAGATGGCAGTAAACCCGAAGGAATTATTGCCCCACGTCTTTCAGGTAATCAGATTAAAGCGGCAGATGCTCAATATAGCAATGATCAGAAGGGTACACTTGTTTATGTCACAGCAGCTGTAAGTTCACCAACAGTAGGGAGTAAAACAGCCAATATTACTACAGAAGGGTACTATTATTTTGATGGTAATTTTTGGCAAAAATTGAGCATAGGTACTTTTCCTGTAGATGCTGATATGACTAATGATGCTTGGTTAAATGATCCCACCAGCAGTATGGTAAAACTAAGCACTAAAGCTGACGGTACTACAAGGACTGCAGGTACTGAGTTTGTAGCTAAAGATAATGGAAATGTGGGAATAGGTACAAATAATCCCTCTGGGGCATTAGATGTAAGCAGTATAACAGATGGTTTCTGATGCCACGAATGACAACTGCCCAGCGAAATGCAATATCTTCACCGGCAAAAGCAACCTTAGTCTTTGATACCACCTTAAATCAATATTATTATTTCTCAGGACTGCAATGGGATCCCTTAGTTCCTGTAACAGCCAGTTCAAAAATATTTCAGATTGTCCGTAAGAATACAAACCAGACCATACCAGCAGCTGATGTTGCTGGAGATATTACTTTTAACTCATCTTCAGGACAAGGCGATGGGGTAATTATAGATGGATCTACTATTAGTCTTCCGGCGGGGAAAACATTTCTTCTTACTGGATATTTAGCAATAGGAAAAAACTCCAATAGCACACAAAGCTGGGCAAGTTATGAAATTGTGGATTCAACATCGAATAATTCTTCAGTTTGCACAGTTGCTTCAAGGGGATATAGTGAACCTTCCACGGAAGTAAGTAATGATTCACAAGGAGGCCCTGCTTTATGTATGATTAATACCGGAACCTCAATAAAAAAAATAAAACTTCGTATAACTAATAAAAGAACAGACGCTAATATAGTTACAACATCAATAGAAGATCCTTATGCAGAAACAGCAGTATTAATACAAGAATTATAATTGGAGATCTCCTAAACCATATTCAATCATCTCTAATCATCTATATAAACAATAAAAAACAAAACCGGAAATAAAAAGAAAGAAAAGATAAGGAATAAAGATTTGTGAAGTATGCCATTGATTCTTACTCCGTGCTCTTTGATTGAGTAAATGAATCAGAAGGTTATCGATGGTACTCCATGAGATGATTGTTAGTTATAGTAATTAGGAACCTGAAAAAGGTTCTTTTTTTATAGCAAAATGTGTAATTGCTTAGTGAAAAAAGGTGTAATTTTTTTTAATTGTTTGTCTTAATATATTTAAATTTTATTCTATTAATTGGTTGGTAATGAGGTTTTTTTTTAATAGAGGGTCTGATGAGGGTTTGATTTTTTTCTTTTTTTGAATGCATTTTGTTCTTTTACAATCAGCAGTTTTTAATATTGATATTCATTATAGATGTGATTTTATTATAGTGATAAGAAATAGGATGATATATATTAAAATTACCATGTAATATATCTTGTCATTAAATAGAGAATCAAAAGAATAAATTAAATATAAATGTCTTAATAATTAAAAAATGTAAAAATGAGAGAAAAAATAAATTTTAGTATTTTTTTACTGATAAGTCTATCCATATTTGGACAGGTAGGTGTTAATACCGCAACTCCTCAAAAAACTTTGCACGTTAACGGGTCTTTGCAGCTTGTAAAAGAATTGAATGTAGGAGGAACTTCTTCTACAGCCGGTTCTGCAGGAGATGCTGGCCAGGTACTTAAATCTAATGGGCCGGATGCCGCGCCTACATGGCAAAACCTTGCAGGGGTTCCAAGCTCTACCGGAACTGTGATTGTAGTGAATGGTCAGTTTCTGGTGGCCCAAGAAATAATAGAGCAAATGTCTGCTGATTATACAGAAATCGGTACAGGTCCTGCAGTTTCAATAGGAAATTTAAATAATGAAATTGTAGATAATGAAAACCTTTATACGGGTTCAGGTACTACTAATTCATTTAAAATATCAGCTGACGGTGTTTATCAAATCACAATCAATGCACAATTATCAACAACTAATGGAACATATCCAACAATAGGGATCTGGGATAATACAAATACCAAATGGGTAGCAAGAGTTAACGATCAATTTGCAGCTCCAACCGGTGGTTTACAGACTTACACTCTGCTAACCTCTATTCCTATGTTAGCCGCTAATATATATTCATTCCGAATAGCAAATACATCCAGCGTAACTATAAGACACCTAAGCTCTGGTACTACGGGCTCAGGGCCAATTACTCAAATGTCTTTGAAAAGATTAAAATAAGTAAATAATTAGATTATTTATACTCAGACATTAAAAATATCGTAGTCAGAAAATCAATTTTGTGAAAACGGGCTTATTTGTTTTTTTACCCTCTTGTCTCAAATTTTTCAAATACAAGAAGTTTATTATAAGTCGTTTAGCTTTATATTATATTTATTTTACTTTCCTCTTTTATGATGATTATAAAACATTTAACTGGTTTGCAATTTCAATAATAATTGGAGCATTGCTTTCTTTTTAATACTTGTTGGCAATAGGCTATATATTTTAAATCTCCCGATCATAATATGGTATCCCAAGACTGTGCTTGTTTTAGTAACACCCCCTTAAAATGAGTTTTTATGGTATGGAAGATTATAGAAATATTTTATAAAAAACTAAAGGTTAACTCTTTTCTTTTTATTCTATGGTGGGTTTTAATATTTGTAAATATTTGTTAATCAGTTTATTATTTTAATGAGGGATGGATGAGGGCTTCTTATTTTTCTTTTTTTTGTCAAATTATGTTCATTTGCCAGTGTAATTAACACGATGGATGATCATAAAGAAATGGTAAAGAGTATGGCTGATTTTATTATAGTTCTTTAATAGAAGTTGTTATACATATAACCATTCTAAAAAATATAAAAACATGGAAGCTTTTAAAGATATTCATATCGGAATTATCATTAAACAAAGGGTTATAGAAAAAAAAATAGAAATTTCAAGAATCTGCAGTTTTATGAAATGTTCTGAAAATAATTTATTGCAGGTATATGACACAAAAAGTATAGATACTGAAGCCCTATTGAGATGGAGTAAACTTTTAGAATATGATTTTTTCAGAATCTATTCACAGCATCTTATACTGTATGCTCCACCATCTTCAGAAATCAAAAAAGAAATTAAAACAGAACTGCCACAGTTTCGTAAAAATATTTATACCAAAGAAGTCATTGATTTTATCCTGGAAAGAATTCAGACAAATAATATGACCAAAAAAGAAGTAATGGATCGTTACAAAATACCTAAAACGACTCTTTTTAGATGGGTTGAAAAATATAGTAAATAAAAGAACTTTAATAATAATGTATTGATTAATAAGAAATTTAAACAGGATATGGGGAAATATCAACGACCTGATTTCAGACAAATTTATCTGGATATTATTACTTCTAAGCATCCAGATAAATATGATCAGTGTAAAGACCTATTAGAAAAAAGAGAACTTTTTGTAATGGATATTCTGAAGATTAATATGTTTATTTTTTCTTCCTCTGAAAAAAATAGCCAGAAATACCGGGCCTATCAAAAATCTGACATTTTGCAAATACTAGACTTTCAAAAGAAAAATAAAATAAACAACACTCAATTGGCAGCGCACTTTAAGATGAGCAGAAATACCATCACGAGATGGAAAAAGATCTACTATAGTAATGAGTGTTGAGTAAATATTCTTTTAATGAATATAAATATAGAAACATTGCATTTGAATCATCTGTTCATTAAACACAAAGCTAAATTAAAATTATTTTAACAATAAAAACTTTGCTTTATGAAAAACATTATTTTCTTACTGAGTGTCATCAGGCCATATTTTTTTGAACAGGTTGGAATTTTGAATACTTTCTCTATGGTGACTTTAGGTGATACAGATAAAAAATGAACATGATATACTTTTGATGGGTTAGCTGGATTCAAACAACGTTTTTCAATTCAGCCTATTATAAATTCTTTGATTTGAAAACGTTAGTTAAATCTACCATCACTTCAATCATACATAGGTCTTACAATCTATTATTACCTTAAATCCATAGTACTATGTTAACATATCAAAAGTTTTGTTTTCTACTATTTTTGATATTGAGCCCGCTTCTGTATCCTTTTCAAAACCAGAGGGATTTAGATATTGATAAATTACTGGAATTATCAGATGCTACGATTTTCGTAGATTTTGAAAAATCCTTGAGTTCAGCAAAAATGGCTCTATCTATGGCTGAACAGTCAGATAATTCTCAGAAAAGAGCAGAGTCTTATTTTTATATAGCTAAGTCATTAATTTTTTTCAGAAAGTTTGATGAGTGTTTTCCTTATTTGGAAAAAGGTCTTCAGGAAAAAGCTTGTCAGAATGATATTATATTGAAAGCATCTTTCCTGGGTCTTCAGTCAACTTACTATAGCAGAATGTCTCTCTTCGAGCAGGCATACCAAAAAAACTTAGAAGTGTTGAAGTTGTTAAAATCCAGACATGATTTGGAATCCCAACTTATCAAATCCAATATGTACATAGGAATTGCTGACTATTATACAGAATTGAGTAATTATAAAATGGCACATCACTATGCTGATATCTCTATTGCCATTTCTGAAAAAATTGATCTCAAAGATTATCTTTCTGCTAAACATATTTACAGGTATAGGGCATTTATATATTTTTATAAAAGCTGGATTTTTCTTGAAGAAAATAAACCTGATTCCGCCTATTCTTTTATTCAAAAGGCTTATGATCAGGCTATTTTTGAAAAATATAAATTTCTGGCTCCGTTCTATGAAACCTATGGAGATTATTATTTTAAGGTTCATAATTTCAAAAAGGCAGTTAGTTTTTATTTAAAGTGTTTAGAAAATAAACATAAGTTCAGACAAAATGCAGCTAATGTAAATGCTAAAATATCTAAAACTTATAAGCTGTTAGGTGATCGGGAGAAAGAAATCTATTATCTTCAAAAAGCAGAAAGTATGCGTACACTAGATTCGAAGAGTGATAGTAAGATTGTTCAAGAAGAATTGAACCGGACTTTGGTAAAGAAACAGACTGAAGAGAATAAATTAATGAAAAACAATACCTTGTTTATTGTCTTTATAATTTTATTTTTTACTGTTTTTTTGGTAACCATTATCGTTCATGAGCGAAGGATAAAAAATAAAAAGAGTGAGATCATTAGTGCACAGAAAATAATAATACACAAAAAAGAATCAGAAATAAAAGAAAGAGAACAAAAAATTGGAGAGTTGCAAAAAAAAGTAACTGATGCCCTCCCTGAGCTTATTGATTTGGTTAAGAATAATTCCCCTTATTTTTTTGGACGTTTTCAAGAAGTATACCCTGAGTTCTGCTTAAAAATGTTAGAAATAAACCCGATGCTAAAATCTTCTGAACTCACTTTCTGTGCCTATATTTATTTAGGGATTTCTACCAAAGAAATTGCAAATATACCTTTAAATCAGGTAAAACAATTGAAAATAATAGATATAATATTAGGAAAAGGCTGAATCTTCAGTCACAAGAAGATCTTATGGTATGGATCAGAATGTATATAGATGGAGCGTAAAGAGATTCTTGCTCTTACTATATTGGGGTTTTTAGTTTTCTGATATTTAGTCATTTATATATCGGGTGGCTAATGAGGGATGGCTTTTTCCCTTTTCTTATTAAGGATTTCATTCATTTGTAATCGAAAATGATATTAGAATTTATAATCTTCTTTAACCACAATAAAATGAAAAGAATAGTATTTTTTTTTAAGGTATTGGTTTCTGTTCCATTACTTTCTCAGGTAGGCATTAATGAAATTAACCCTAGTGCTACATTAGACATTAAATCTAAAGGAAATACCAATGGAACCAAAGCATTGGAAATAAATAACTCTAATGGGCAGGAGATGGTAACTGTTTTAGATAATGGAAATGTTGGGATTAATGTTCCTTCTCCTAAAGCGAAATTGCATACGAATGGAAGTCTCAGATATGAAAATTTACCTGTAATTTCAGGTAACTTGTCTCCTTTGGCAATAAAAGGAGATGGAACAGTAGGAACCTACGTCCCTGCACCTACCAAATACCTTTATATGACAATAGCTTCAACGGTAGCTATACCAAATTTCCCGCTTGCAGATCAAAATCAATATACCAGTATTCCTCTTACATCTGCCCAGTCAGTTACGAATACAATTAATGCGGGATTTGGTACAGATAGTTCTGTGATGTTTAACATAAATGGTATTACAAGTTCTGGATCGAATGTCAATTGTATATCATTTCCTGAAGCAGGCGTCTATAAAATAAATTTAAATTATTATACTTCCTGTACAGGAGAGCCTACTGCACATTCAGGATTTAATTTTCTGGGAATAGGCACTGTCCTCTTTAAGGCAGATGCAGGGAGTACTGTTTATAATGGCTTGGCGGTTGTTCGCTATAATGCTTTGACTATTAGAACTAATGCTGGCGAAGTGGCACCAAACTCTTATAATTTTGCACTTCCTCATAATGTTTTTTTGATTTTGAGACGACTGCTGCAAATCAAAAAATAGCTTTTGCCGTAAACTATGGTGTAGGTGATAAATTCTCATCCAACTCGTGTTCATTTGTAGATCCTCCAGGACTTCCCAATAAAGTTACTTTGAATGTTCCAAACTGTAATGCTTAAGCTATGAAAGAAAAAATCATCAGACTTACCATTTTAATATGCCTGAAAGTTTCTGGGCAGATAGGAATTAATACATCAACTCCCTCAGCAATGGTAGATGTAGTTTCTAAGAGTAATACATCAACTACTAAAGCTATGATTCTTAAAAATTCTGATAATCTGGAATTGTTAAAGGTTCTCGATAATGGAAATGTAGGAATCAATACAGGGACGTCTTCCCCTTCAACTATTCTTGACGTCAATACAGATGTAAAACATGAAAATTTACCTGTTTTAACATCCCCTTATCAAACTTTGGCTCTAGATGCTAATGGAGGAATAAAGATTATCCCTACCAAAACTCAATATTTCTATTTTAAACGCAGTGGTTCAAAATTTGGAAGTTTTTCATTGTATGATCCCAATATATATAGTAATATTCCCTTTTCTGCGGGTAGTAATGTACTTGGTAATACTATTGGGATTAGTTTTGGAAATGACTCGTCCGGGAGTATTAATGGACAATCTGTGAATAATATTGACTATTTGATTATTCCCGAACCCGGAGTTTATGTTTTTGAAATGTATCAGACTGCGACCTGTAATGGTAGCCCAAGCACCTTAGCGAATATAGGACAGATTATGGTAAATACGATTTTTGGGACTGCTGCTAGTGGCACTTCCGTTTATTCAGTGAATAACACTTTCAGAAATTACTTAACTGCAAGAAGGAATATTCATGGAAAAGTATCTGTGGAGCCGTATACTCATGCTAATCCTCAAATGTTAAGTGTCGTTTATCAAAGTACTAAACCGAATGAAAAAGTTGCTCTTTTTATTAATTATGCAGGAGGGGATGCCTTTAATACAAAATCATGTTTTATGAGAATGCCTATTAATAGTGATAATTTTGGTTATTTAATAATGACCAAGCTTTAAATGATTCAATCAGGAAACTGTCATAACGTGGGCTACTCATTTTGATAAGGTTCTAAAGACACAATATTTTTTTATTTTGAAAACTCCTGTCAATTTTCTTCAATTTGTCATAGTATGACAGGAGTTTATCAAAGAATATGAATTTCTTTATTCATCGAAATTTAGAAATTATCCTGTATCAGATTATGTGTCAATTTTTTGTAAATGATGACATGAAATACATAGATTTGAAAAAGATGTCAACTCTGAAGTACGTACCTTTAATTGTTAGTACGTTCAATATCTTATTCTTGAATTGAAAAACAACAATAATATATAGAAAGATGAAAGAAAATATTTCCCTTACAGCTGAGATAATATTTTTGTCTCTAACCTGTTTGGCTTTGAGGATAGTATGCTTCTACTTCCTTGTTAAACATTCTGCTGTTCTAACCATTTTAAAATTGCCTGGGTCGTTTCTTCCGGCTTTTCCTGTTGAATCCAATGGCCACAATCCAGACTCACAACATCCAGATTAGGAACAATATTTTTTAGATTTTCAGATTTTGGAATGGTGTCCTGTTCTCCATATATCATAAGAGTCGGCTGATGAATGATTGGGGCTACATCTGCCATCAGGTGCCAGTTTCTATCAAGGTTCCTATACCAATTTATACTTCCTGTAAATCCTGATGTTTCGAAAGCAGAAACAAATACAGCCAGTTCGTTGTCTTCCATTAAGGGTTCTCCCTGTGGATTTTCTGTTCTTGCAAGATTGATCATTAGCATTCCCGGTTCTGGAGGTGCTGGCGGTATATTTTTACGGAATATGTTATGGAAGAACTGAGAGGTGTTTTCATTCATTATAGCATCTGCTACTCCCGGTTGTCGATTGAAGTGAACAAAATAGAAGTCTCCTCCAAATATTGCTTCCATAAACTCAATCCATGGTTGTTCTCCACGCTCTTGATAAGGCAAAGCCAGATTTATTATTTTATTTACCCGCTCAGGATGCAATAGTGCCAGATTCCAAACGACATTTGCTCCCCAATCGTGGCCAACAAAAGTGGCATTTTCATATCCAAAGTGATCGAGTAGTGCGACCAGGTCACCTGTCAGATGTACAATATCATATTCAGTTACTTCAGCCGGATGGGATGAGTTGCCATAACCTCTCTGGTTTGGGATGATGACATGATAACCCGCTGCAACAAGTGCTGGTACCTGATGACGCCAGGAAAAAGCATGTTCCGGAAAGCCGTGGCAGAGTACGATAGGTTTTCCCGCATTTTGTTTACCTGCTTCAAAAACTTCCAGTTCTACACCATTGACTGAAATAAGAGTGGGGTTGGGAAAATTAGTTAAGTTAGACACTAAGTTCATTTCGTTTGTCATTTTATTTTAATTAATGATGCAAACTTACACCCGTATAGTGACAGCAGCGTGTCAGGAGTCAAAAATAAATGAGGATAATTATACATAGTTACCTAAATGAGATCTGTTATCTTCTTTCAGTATGTTGAATAATTATCTAATCCCCAAAACCTGATACAACTCCTCTTTCTTATTCAGGGCAATAGAAATGTTTTTTCCATTGGTTAATTCAACCATATTTCCATTAAGACTTCTGATGGCTTCCAGATTAACAATGAATGATCTCTGAACCCGGAAAAATTTGGGTAAAGCCAGAACTTCATCCATGGATTTCAACGTGGCAAGAGTGGTGTAAGATTCATTATTAATAACGATTTTCAGATAATCTCCTTGCGCTTCAACATAAAGGATTTCATCTAAAAGAATCTTCGTGAGTTTCCCGTCTGATTTGATGAAAATCCGGTCAGAATTAACCTGATGAACCGTTGAATTTTGTTTCAGATTGAGATAATCTTTTGCTTTATTTACAGCTTTTATAAAACGATCAAATCGAACAGGTTTCACCAGATAATCAGTAGCTCCTGTTTCGAATCCGTCCAAAGCAAAATCTCTGTGAGCCGTAATGAAAATAATAACCGGTGGATTTTCCAACGTCTTGACCAAATCCAAACCATTGATTTTTGGCATCTGAATATCACTAAAAATAATATCCACAGAATTATTTTGAAGAAACATAAGCGCTTCCACAGAATCTCCAAAAGAATCAGTTAATTCCAGGAATGGAATTTCCTTAACGAAATTCTCAATAATTTCTCTTCCAATCGGTTCGTCATCCAATACGACACAACGTAATTTTTCCATCGTTATAAGTTAATTTTTAGTTCAATTCTGAAGCTGTTTTCCAAAGTTTGGATATTCAGAATATGTTGGTTCGGGTAGAGTAGTTGTAATCTCTTTTTGATGTTTTTCAGCCCGATTCCCCCAAACTCTTTTTTGATTTCTGCTGGGTCAATATCATTTTCCAAAACAAAATAAAATAGGCCATTTCTGATTTCGATTTCTTGTTTGATGAACTGATTTTGAGAGCTTCGTAAACCATATTTAAAAGCATTTTCTATAAAAGTAAAAGTCATTAGAGGCGCAATATAAAGTCCGGAAATTTCATCTTCTCCAGAGATTTCCAACTGAATGTTTTTATCTTTTGGATAACGCATTTTTTCGAGTTCAAAATAATTTTTGATGAAATCGATTTCCTTTTCCAGCGCTACTTTTTCAGAATTAGATTCATAAAGGGTGTAGCTCATGATGTCGGAAAGGTTAAGGATCACTTCTGGTGCAAGGTCATCTTTCTTGACACTAAGACCATAAAGGTTATTCAACGTATTGAAGAGAAAATGCGGGTTCAATTGCGATTTCAGAAAGTCTTTTTCTATATTGATATTCTGGATTTCAACTTCTAATTTTTGTTGTTGTAATTCCGTAGTTCTGTTATAAATTTTGATGATTTCCAACAAAATCTTAACGAAGAAAAATGGCAGCATTGAAAAGATGACAAGAACTGAATTGGCGACAACTGCCTTTACATTTATGGCTTCCATCAAGCTTCTGGAACCATTTCGCTTGATGATGTCTTTATAAACCGGAAAATTGATTTCGAAGCCTAAATGATAGTAAATTTTAAATATAAAATGATTGACTGTCACCCAAATGTAAATCAAAACCGGTATACTAAGAATCAGTAAGACAACAGATACCTTTCTGTTTAACAGAAGTATTTTCGGAACTAATAAGTAAAAGAAGGCGTAGAAAACAACCATATTGTTTACTGCATTTCTTATGGTCAAAATAACGCTGTCAAAAACAGGCAATTTGAGTTCCCAATAATAATTAAGATATAGCAAAACCGAAAATACAAACCACATCAGAAAATGGAAAATTATTTTGGGACTTTTGTTATAGAATTTCTCAAAATCCACTAAGAAATTTTGATTAGCAATAATTTCGATCTGTTTCTGTTCTGTGTGCATTTTTCTTTTGTTGAAAGGCATTTCAAAAATAAGCTTTTGAGATTAGAATTAATAACCGGATTGAGATTATTCTACAAAATATCACCCACTTCAATTACATTAAAATTTTCATCATTTTCAAAAAATTCTTTGAAGATGGCAGCATGTCCGGTGCCGACCAGAACAAAAATATTCTTAGCTTTAGGTTCCAGCTGATTCTGAATATTAGCATACATGATCAGGTTTCTTTTGTACCAATCTGCAACCAGATTTGAACCGAAATATTTACCGTCAGAATTGATTTTGTTAGCCATAGAAATATAAAAACCTTTATTCCTAGCCAGATCTTCTTTTTCATTGAAGCAAATGAAAACATCCCTTAATGATTTTTTTTCCATACATCTATTACTTGATTGGGTCATTTTGGCTAGTTCTTTTTCAAAAAGTACCTTTGTTTCATTCTTTGAATACATTTCTTTCTTAAGGATATCCAATCTCATTTCTATAAGGCTGTCGATTGGGTAAATCTGTTTGATATGGGCTCTTTTTGCTAATCTGAAAGCCAGTTGAGAGGTTTCTCCTTCTATATAATATCGCTTATACCGTGGTTTTTTTACAGTGTCTGTAAACTTGCTGTATTGATTATTGAGATACAGTTGATACTGGTTGTTTAAATCATCTTTTTTATTAAAATTACTTTCCACAAATATCTGATCCGGTTTGAATTTTGAAATAATAGATTGAGTGATTTGATCCAGATCTTTCTGGTTTTCTGGAGTTAAAATATTGCGTTCAGCATTTTTGACGGCATCACTTCCCGGATTGTTAAAATGATAGGTTCCTAATAACAGAACATTGATTTTTTCCTGAGAAAAACTAAAGCTGAAAACGAATAAAACAATAAGTAGTGAAACTTTTTTGAGTGTGATAAGCATAATTATATATTTTTAAAATTAAAGAATTCTGATAATAGCGTTCATTAGGTTGATTACATTGTGACCCACAACAGGGTAGATAAGATTTCCGGCGAATTTTCTAAGAATTCCAACGCTTAAAGATGAGATCAAGGTGAGGTAAACAATCGTGATAATATCGAACTTGAATTGATGATCCGAAGTCAAAACAATGCCATGAGCAACTCCGAAAAGCACTGTCACAATAACAAATGACCAACCGAATTGGATTCCTTTGAAATTCCAATGGGGTAAAAAGACTTTGTCAAAAATCCATAGATAGATTCCACGGAATAATAATTCTTCCGTCAAACCTGGCATTGTGGCTTGAAAAACAAATGTTTCCCAATCAAATTCCCCGCCTTTTGGAAATAGAATGAGTTTGAAAATAAAATCGAAAATCAAGAATCCCAGAAAAACGAAAATTCCGTATTTGATTTGACTTTTTGAAGTAGTGGAAGTCGTGAATCCAATTTCTTTTCTGTCATTTTTATTCACGAAATTGATGACCGATAAAGACAAGATTAAACTTAGAAGTTTTCCAACCCAGGCGAACTTTAATCCTAAAAAAGGAGGAATCAATTCTTTGCTGAATATCTGTAAATAATTATCAGCTAAAAATAGAGCTAAGAATAACAAAAGAAATTTCAGGTTTCCTTTTTTAGATTTGAAGAAAGCTAGAATGAAAATTGGCGATATGAGCAGAAGCCAAATGAACGGAGTAAATAAAGACATAGTGATCGTTTTAATTTCTGATTCAAAAGTAGAATGGAGAGAAACGAATTCAAATCAAAATCGGTGAAAGAGAAATTTTATCGGTTAGAATTTTATTTTCTTCCGATGAAAGAAATTTTATTTTCTAATGATTCACATTTTCTCAGCAAGGATCAATGTTAGATTGTGATGACGTAAATAATAATGTAAACTGTGGTAACATTTTGTCTGCAAGCTATACTAGAGAAGCTTGGATCCATTGTCTATAAGGCAATAGGTTAGTCAAATAGTGTAAACTAAGACTAAAACAAACTATATTTTGGTATTTCAAGAACTGGAAATTGATTAAAAATATCTTTAAAAAAATAGCGCCACTTGTTTTAAAGTGGCGCTTTCTAGCTTTTTATAAAATTAAATTTCTGTCGATAATAGCTTAAAAAAATCTAAATACTCTCCTGCAAACTGAGTGCTTTTAGTTGTAGTTTTAAGATTTCTATCTTTTTTTGTATTACAAGATATTGACTAGTATATTCTTCAAAAATTTCTTCTACAGAAACATCCAACAATCTGGCAATATCTACCCATTCTTGATCTGAAATTTTAATTTTTCCTGTTTCTCTTTTTTGATATTGAGTCTGGCTTATTTTAAGGTAAGTTGCAATATCTGCCTGCGTCATTTTTTTTGCTTTTCTTACAGCAATTAGCTTTCTATTCATGGTTTCGTGAAAAGTTTAGTAAAACGAAAGTATACAATTTTTTTTAAACACAAAATAATAGGCTATAAAAAGCTATAATTTTTACTTTTTTGTGTGAATTATGTGTAATACATTTGAAAAATCTGATACGGAGAAATATCTTTTTGTATGTGTACAGTGCAGAAAGATAAACGCTGATCAGTAACCCATATCAGGGTTTGTATGACAAAATTATTATTAAAATCTTAAAAATTATTTTATGAAAAAGAAGTTAGAAAGCTTAAAGCTTAAAAAATTCAAAATGCAAACAGTAAAAGGAGGAGGAAGAGAACCAGAATTACCAGATGCTGAAGATTCTTATAAAGCTGAAAATAGCTATACCGGAACTCAGTATGTTAATGACACTGTTAAATATGACTAGAATCCAAGGTAAAAACTAAAATAGGCTATTTGTATTTTTATATACAAATAGCCTAATTTTAAGATTGACATTATGATAATTATTTTTAGTAAAAATTACGGTGAGAATACAACAGATAATGTTTTAAATTGGTTGTATCATCATAAACAAGACAATGAAGTAGTAGTTAGAATAAATGGTGATGATTTACTAAATAAAGACTTTTATATTGATATTTCCAATTCCGAATTTAATTTTAATAATCAAAAAATAGATAATCAAATTGTAAATACGATTTGGTTTAGACGCACTTTTGATGAAGATTTTTTAAATATTGAACCTAAAATTTTTAATGAATTTCATAATAATAAAACTCTTGAAAATCATTTATTCTCCGAATTAAGAACTATATATAATTTTCTAGAATCGTTTTTAGAAAGTTCAGTCTGGATCAATAAATACAGTCAAAGTTTAAATAAGTTGAAAACGCTTAAACTTGCTGAAAAACATGGTCTCAATATTCCAGAAACCTATATAACTAATAGAATAGAGATTATTAACAAATTAGCAATAGAAAAAAATCTAATTACAAAGCCTATAAGTGATGCTGTAATGCTTTTTGATAATGATTCTCATTATATGATGTATACAAGTGAAGTAAGTGAAATTAAAAATGAAGGCCACATTTTTCCTACCAAAGTTCAAAGTAAAATAGATAAAAAATTTGAACTTAGAATATTCTATATAGATGATGTTTTTTATTCTATGGCAATATTTTCTCAAAATGATAAGAAAACTAAGGTAGATTTTAGAAATTATAATTATAAGAAAAGTAACAGAAGTGTTCCCTATAAACTACCGATAAAGATAGAATCAAGTTTAAAAGAATTGGTTAAAGAATTAGATCTGAAAACTTGCTCGATAGATATGATCGTTTCAAAAGATGAAGAGTACTATTTTCTTGAAATAAATCCTGTAGGACAGTTTGGAATGGTTTCCCACCCATGTAATTATCATTTAGAAGAACAAATGTCATTATATATATTAAAAAATCATGAAAAAAATAACAACGAAATTAAAAAATAAAAAACTTCCTCTTTGTTATTGGAATATACAAAAAGAATTATCAGATAAAAAATTGGGTGATATACCGGCAATGATGTTTTCTAATTCAGATTTTTATCAGACAAGAGGTTATACTGTTGAAAGGTCTAGAATAGTTATCTCTAAAATTATCGGTTAATTGTGAAAAATAATATTTTTTTATTGCAAACTTTTTGTTTAAAAAACCAGTAACACAAAATTAATTTTAGAAAAGAAATATTGGAAGATATTTCAAAAGCCTATCCTTAAGATAATATGCTTATCTGATAGATAGACAACTATATGGATGAAAATATGAAATGAAAATTTGGCAAACAGCTATAATGTAAAGCTGATACAAAAAAATAAGGGTCATATCCAATAGAAGACATGAAAAATACAGATTCTATAAGATATGAATATTATTTGCCAAATAAAATATGTTAATACAATAAGATGACTTATTTCAATAGATTTGCTTGTTGCTTGGTGAGTTACGGGCATACAAGAAGCATAATTTGCGATACACAAAGAAATAATTACTACCTAATTCCAAATTCTCTCTATACTTTACTTATTGAAGAGTTCCCCAATTTTTCCATTGAAGAAATTTATGACAGTTATGGAAAAGAAAATGAAAAATACTTAAAAGATTATATAAATTTTTTATTAGCCAATGAAATAGGGTTTATAGATAGCAGAATCATAGAAGAACTCATTCCTCTAAACTTAAATTATAAGGTTGCTGAACCCATTTCCAGTATAATAATTGATGTAAGTAAAGAATCTTTTTTTCTTGAAGATTCCGTTCACATTGCACAATTTATCGATACCAATAGAGTAAAACAATTACAAATTAGATGTTATGATGTCATTGATTTAAATATGTTTTTTAAATTTTTGAATAATCTATCCAGAACTACTCTAAAAGGTATTGAAATCATTCTGCCTTATGGGATAAAATTAGGAAATAGGTTGCTCAATAAAAACATGATTAAGTCAAATGATAAAATTAATAGACTGATTTATTTTGGATGTGGTAAATATAAGCAGGAGAAATATATGAATAGAATCATAACTTATGTTGAAGATAAAATTATAAATCAAAAAAGTTGTGGATTGATTTCTTCAAAATATTTTAATTCTAATCTCGAAACATATACTTTATCCAATAGCCACAACTCCTGTCTCTACAAAAAAATTTCCATAGATTCTGAAGGTAACATTAGAAACTGCCCTTCCATGCCTCAAAGTTTCGGGAATATTAAAGATATTACCTTAGATGAAGCAGTATCCCATCCTGATTTCAAAAAATACTGGAACCTGACCAAAGACAACATAGAAGTTTGTAAAGATTGTGAATTTCGATATATCTGTACAGATTGTAGAGCTTATACGGAAAGAACTCATACTAATTCCGGAGGTTTAGATACTTCAAAACCTTTAAAATGCGGATATAACCCATACACCAGTGAATGGGAAGAATGGAGTACCAATCCTCTTAAAGAAAAAGCAATCAATTATTACGAAATGCAAGAATTGGTAAAGGAAATATAATACAACCATTGAGGGGAAAATTTCCCCATTTTACAACAATCCGATGCCAAAAAGTGCTGTTCTATTTGTTGATGTGGAAACAATCAATGCTCTATCATTGTATTTTTAAAAATCTTCTCTATGTCTAGGGCTATTTTTCTTGCCCCATAACTTGTTGAATAAATAGAGTTTGCTGTAAACACATCTCCCTGAACAATTGAACCGTTTGCATATAATGGAATATCATTTCTCAGACGATGAGTCCATTCATCAATTTGCACACCACCATTACCATTGAACGTAAGTAAGTTCTTCTTTGAAAGACTCGATAAAAGTACATCGTTCTCTGCGGATTGAAGTCCTGTTGCATTGACTACAACATCGTATTTATTTATATCAGCTGTCAAAAGCTCGCCTGAACTTAGCATCATTAATTGGTTATTGTGAAATAATTTCAAAACAGTGACAGCATTACCCAACGGCATCGAGTGAGCTATCCGGCCAAACCAGGGATTAACCTCTCTATTAAATCTTGTTTTATCTTCTGATGGTAATGATGGCCAGACATAATTGAGTCCGTCAATAAGATCCATCAATATATTTTCCCAGATGTTACGGTTTTCCTGGCAATTCCGGATATCCTGCTCCAGTTGTGTACCACCACTATTCCCATAAACAGCAATTATATCTCTTAATACCATTCCTTTTTTTGAAAGATAATCTTTAAACATCTCTAAAAAACAAGTTATTCGGGAGTAATTATTTGGAAGATTTTCAACAGCCTGTTGATATTGTTCTAAAAAAAAACGTTCACTTGGTTTTATCACATGATGTCGAACGGAAGGGAACAACTGGCTCTGGGAGTACACATCTATACGCCCTTTGTGGCCACTTTTTTCCAGATGAACCAATGTATCGACAGCGGATAACCGGCTGCCAAGTATCAGAACTGAAGACGTTTTGTCAATTTTGGTTAAGTTCGTGGCGGGGTAAGGTGAAATGATATTTTTGTGACGCACTATTACTGGAGGAGGAGAAAACTGCAAACCAGTAGTGATAATCACGCTATCATAGCAGATAGTCCGTTTATTGTAAGTAACACATAATTGTCCTGAATGATTTATGCTAATATCATTAACTGTCTCTTTATAAAAATTAACGTTGGCACCATTCTTTTTTGCAAGTGTAAATTCGGATTCTAAAAAATAAACAGCCAGGTCACGGGAAACCACATCACCCGGCTGAACCTGTACTTTCTTATTTTTATTTATATAATCAATAAATCCATCAGGGTTGTCCGGATCAATAAAACTAACCCCCACGCTTGTATTTAATAACATGTTCCCTGAGTGAGTGTTAAAAGATCTTCCACGAAATGGAGTTCCGAAGTCATAAAGATCTATAGATAAAAGTTTATCCTTTACTTTGTTACAAATAGCAGTAGCGGTAATAACACCAGCAGGGCCGGCACCAATGATTGCAATGTTCATATTAATAATTTTGTTTTTGATTTAGTCTATTAAAGATAAAGCTATATTTTTTAATTATAAATTATTTTATTGCGTGTTTAGTCAGATAATGGAATACGCATATGACACTGTGCCTACTGTTTTTTTACTGCCTCCAAAGCCATTTACATTTGATCAGTCTTGGCTTTCTGCTGTTAATGATTTCTTTTTTCTCCTTTACTTTCTTTCTTAGTTATAGTTTGGGGCGAAATATAAAACTGCGAACTGAACTGCCTGATCTTTCTTTGGACTTGAATCAAGCATTTTCAAAAATATTATTAAAGAAAAGTAACCGAAAAACTAATAAGAAAAATGAATTTCATTGATAAAAATGTTTCAGTTGAGCAAGCAATTATTCTTCTTGCCAAGAATGGAATTCAGGTAAATGAGAAGGAAGCTAAAATTATATTGGAATTACTATATTTAGTATCAAAAATTTATAATAAGCCAAAAGAGAAAAAACACTAGAACCTTAATGGGATTTCAAACCAAGCGTCAATGCCGAGGATATTTCTGCTATATTACTTTTAGACTATTTATTTCAGATTGATTAAGGGTTTTGTATCAAAGAAATCAAACCATAAACATTAAGGTGATAGACGAATTTGACAAAAATATTGAAGAGTATTTTAAGAAGAATGAAAATTTGACCGGATTACCTTCGGTAGCTTATTTTGCCCAGAAAAGTTTCCTTTCTCCCAACTATTTTGGGGACCTGATCAAGCATTTTACAGGAAAAGCACCTATTGATCACATTCATGACTATGTTATATTACAAGCAAAGGATAAATTAAAGGAAACCAATAATTCAATAAGTGAAATATCTTATAGTTTGGGATTTGATTATCCCAATTACTTTGCTCGCTTTTTCCGTAAAAAAAAACCGAGCTTTCACCCAAAATATTCAGAAATCAATCCATTATCAATGAAAGCAACTCATAATCTCATCATTTATTTTTCACACTCCGGCAATACACAAAGGATTGCGGAACTTATTGAAAACAATATAGGAGCTGATATGCTGGTTATAGAAGCTGTACAGCCTTATCCTGAAGGATTTCAGGCAGCAGTTGATGAAATGTCACGCCAAAACAAAGGAAAAATACTTCCGGATTTCAAACAAGTGAATATTGATCCCCAACAATATAATCGGATTTTTTTTGGATATCCTGTATGGGACAGCAGGCTTCCTCCTATAGTAAGAACATTTTTGAGAGACCATAATTTCAACGGATGTACAATTATTCCCTTCAATACCCATAAGGGATTTGGTACCGGGAAAAGTGTTAATGAAATTAAGGAATTTGCCGCAGGAGCAAAGGTTAAGGATGCGTTATCCATTAATGAAAAAGAGATTGAATCTGCAGCATCTATAGTAAAAACGTGGCTTAAAGAAATCAATAAATAAAAGACTATCCGGAATACCTTTTAAGTCAGATTTTTTTTAGAGATAAAAATGTTAAAGATTCTTAATCTGTAAAATGTCTCTTTTATTGAGTAAAATGTCTCCTTTTAAAAGACTCTTCTCTTTTTACCTTTGACCTATCAAAAAGAACAATAATTAGTATAATACATAAAATTTAGAAATCATGTCACAAGAAAAAATCACTATCAAAAATGGTAACGGGCAAGGAATTATCTTATCAGCAATAATCAACTTTCCTGAAGGATTTGATCAAAACAAAAAATACCCGGCAGTAGTAGTATCTCACCCAGGGGGAGGTGTTAAGGAGCAGACTGCAGGTTTATACGCAGGAAAACTAGCAGAAAATGGATTTGTTACCATTGCTTATGATGCCTCTTACCAGGGAGAAAGTACAGGAGAACCACGTCAGCTTGAAAATCCTTATGTAAGAACAGAAGATGTAAGTGCTGTCGTAGATTACCTGACAACACTTCCTTATATAGATACAGACAATATCGGAGCAATGGGTATTTGTGCAGGAGCAGGTTATACAGCCAATGCAGCGATCAATGATCATAGAATCAAAGCTGTAGGTATGGTAAGTGCTGTGAATATCGGGTCTATGTTCAGAAACGGTTGGGAAAACAACGTAAAAGATGCAGATGCACTTCCTTATCTTGTAGCAGGTTCCAATGCCAGAACTGCAGATGCAAAAGAAGGAATCCAGAGCATTCCTTTGGCACCAATGAAAGAAGAAGATGCTCCTAACGAAGAATTGAGAGAAGCATGGGAATATTACCATACAGACCGTTGTCAGTATCCTACAGCTCCAGGATTTGCTACAGCAAGAAGCTTAACTCAAATTATCTCTTATGATGCCTATAACAAAGCAGAGGCTTTCTTTACGCAACCTTTATTAGCTATTGTAGGAAGTGTAGCAGGAAGCGCATGGATGAGTGATGATTTACTTAAAATTGCAGCTACTGCTGATAAGAGAAAATATATTGTTGAAGGAGCCAATCACATGTCATTATACGACAGAGAAAATTATGTGAACGAAGCCGTTTCACAATTGGCGCCTTTCTTTACTGAAAAATTAGCTTAATAAGAAAAAATTCCGAGATTTTCTTACCAAATAAAGGTCTAGATTAAATAGTAACAAAATGTATCCCGCGTAGATACAGGTAGTCTAGCACTGAATCTAAAATTTTTTAAAAAAATAAAACATTATGAAAAAAGTAACTTTCAAAAACATAGCTTGGGATAATGCTGCAATACTGCAATTCCCGGCAGATTTCGATCAGAATAAAAAATATCCGACAATTGTAACCATGCACCCGATTGGTAGTTGTAAAGAACAGACAGCAGGAAATGTTTATGGGAAAGCACTAGCTGAAGCCGGTTTTGTTGTCTTGACATTTGATGCTTCCTTCCAGGGAGAGAGTGGAGGTGCGCCAAGATACATTGAGAATCCATTCCATCGTACAGATGATGTGCGCTACGCAATTGATTACTTAGAAACATTACCTTATGTAGATACCGATAAAATCGGAATTTTGGGAGTTTGTGGTGGCGGTGCTTATTCTTTGAACATTGCGATGACAGAACGCCGTATCAAAGCAGTAGTTTCCATTACAGGAGTCAACTTTGGACGTTTATTACGGGATGGTTTTGCAGGAGGAAGTCCGATGGAAGTATTGAATAATGTCGCTGGGCAACGTTCTACGGAAGCGAAAGGAGGAGATTTATTGACCATCAATATGTTACCGGAATCTGTTGAAGCAGGAAAAGCAGCTGGAATTGAAGACATAGATGTACTGGAAGCAACAGATTATTACAAAACGTCCAGAGGACAGACAACAGGTGGAGCCACCAGCGCCGTATACTCAAGGATGGGAGTAGGAATGGGATGGGATGCTTTTTACTTATCTGAAACCTTACTAACACAGCCTATTCTGGTAGTAATTGGTGACAAACCTGGTGGTTTCGGAGCTTATAGAGATGGATATGAAATCATTCGTCGTGCGGCATCTGATAAAAAAGAATTACTTGTTGTAGAAGGATATTCGCATTATGATCTTTATGACCAGCCTGAGCCCGTAAGACAGGCTTTGGAAAAAGCGATCCCTTTCTTTAAAGAAAATTTAGCATAAAAAGGGAAATGAAAACATTTTCAGAAGAAGAAATTGAAGAAATGGGTTTTATCCCGGCTCCCAATGAATATTTTACAGGTAAAGCCTGGTTGAAAAATTATGTTTTTCCGGATGATAAAACCGATGCTTATGTGGGAGAAGTATTGTTTGCGCCAGGTACCCGTAACAATTGGCATACCCATGGTAGCAATCAGATTTACTGATTCGTGAGGGAGTATGTTATTATCAGCAGGAAGGCAGTTCCGTTCAAAAAATTGAAGCCGGAGGTTTTATCAATATTTTACCAGGTATTAAGCATTGGCATGGAGCCTCACCAGATGGCTTTATGATCCATACTGCCATCGGAATCAATGCGGAAAAAGGTTTGGTAAACTGGATGGAACCAGTATCGGATGAAGATTATAATGAAAAGTAGAATTTTTCGCAATATACCGAGATCCGTTTGCGGTTAATTAGATTGATCTATAATGATGAAGAGGCTGTTTCAATATTGTTGAAACAGCCTTTTTACAAGCTGCTGTTTTTACAATAAGTAAAATGTATCCTTTTTAATGTAATCTGTTTCATGAACAATTATAGCTCTCCTGTTATTTTTGTCTAACAGAAAATAGAGTAAAATAATAAATAGTAATAAAAGATAAGACTGATGAAATCAAAAATAAAAGTAATCATAACAGGAGCTACCGGCATGGTAGGAGAAGGCATTTTACAGGAATGTATTTCCAATGATAAGGTAGAGAAAATTTTACTGATCAATCGTAAGTCAAGTGGTTATGCTCATACTAAGATTGAAGAAATCCTGCATGATAATCTAAGTGATATTTCTTTATTTTCCGATAAGGTAAAAGGGTATGATGCCTGTTATTTTTGTTTGGGAGTTTCAGCAGTAGGAATGACTGAAGAGGCTTATACGAAGGTGACCTACGATCTTACCATGGGATTTGCAGGAACATTGGCCAGAGTCAATCCTGGAATGACTTTCTGTTATGTTTCAGGCGGAGGTACAGACAGCAGCGAAAAAGGAAAGCAGATGTGGGCAAGGGTCAAAGGGAAAACGGAAAATAATCTGATGAAGTTGCCTCTGGATGTATATAATTTTCGTCCAGCATTTATGAAACCTTCTCCCGGAGCAAGAAATGTGAAAGGATTTTATAAGATTATTAATATGGTATTTCCCTTTTTAAGAATATTTAGTAAAACTTATTTTCTAACGCTCAAAGAAGTAGCAGAAGCAATGATCAATGTGTCATTAAACGGATATCAGAAACGTATTCTGGAAGTGAAAGACATTTCTGAGCTTGTAAAAGGATGATAATACTAAAATAAATACAATATGCACACAGGAAAACGTTACACCCCTCTTGAGTTTTTTACATGGAGCTTACGCGATACACTCTGGTTATTAGGTATTGCTACCGTTCCTACTGTTCTATATGCCTTAGGTTGGTACTTTCTTTCCTTACCATGGCAACCGATAGCTATCCTGGGGACAGCTTTGGCTTTTGTTGTAGGGTTTAAGAACAATGCCAGTTACGGTAGATTATGGGAAGCCAGACAAATCTATGGAGCTGTAATCAATGATAGCCGCAGCTTTGCATTTACACTTCGTGATGCTCTTAACGGAAAGAAAGATGAAACAGTCCGAAAAATGATTTACAGGCATTTGGCATGGCTTACAGCTCTTCGATTTCAGCTAAGGGAAAAACGTTCCTGGGAGAATACACAGAGAAGAACAAACCAGCAGTTTTTAAAAGGAAGATATGTCATTCCTGAATGGGAGGGTAAGTTGGATGATGAACTTTCCAAATATCTTTCAGAGGACGAACTAACCTATATTTTAGACAAAAAGAACAGAGCGACTCAACTTATTGCATTGCAATCGGAAGATCTTGGTAAGCTGAGAAAAGAAGGCGTAATTACTGATATCCAATGGGCTGAGCTTCAGCAAAGCCTCACCAGATTGATTGATGATCAGGGTAAGGCAGAAAGGATCAAGAATTTTCCGTACCCACGAAATTTTGCTTCAGTAACCACTTATCTCATGTTTGTTTTTATCTTTCTGTTGCCTTTCGGTTTGCTAAAGGAATATAGTGTACTGGGTAACGGAACTTTTTTGGAAGGATATACCATTTGGTTCAACATCCCTTTTTCAGCATTAGTGGCTTGGGCATTTCACATCTTAGATACGATTGGTGAAAGTTCCGTTAATCCATTTGAAGGAAGTGCAAATGATATTCCGATTACCCAGATCAGTCGGATGCTCGAAATAGATCTCAAAGATATGCTGGATGAAAAGGAACTTCCTAATCCCATTACACCCATTCATAATATTTTAATGTAATTCTTAATAGAATCATTTTTACTAAAATCATTTTATTTTTTAGATAAACAAATTACAGCACTATAAGATACCATCTATAGTGCTTTTTTGTGATGTTTATTGGACTTCGGCTGCATCTGGATTTAACGAGTTTTAATCCAAAAATCCGTAAAAAGTATCCTTAATAAGGTAATTTGTCTCCAATTTTTTGCTTCTGAGTCCGGTAAATTTGTTAACACAAACAAAATAACATTAAAATCATAAGAAATGAAATTATTACTTGAAAATAAAACCGCTGTTATTACAGGAGGGAGCAGTGGAATAGGTTTAGCAACAGCAAAATTATTCGCTCAGGAAGGAGCAAACGTAGTGCTGACAAGTATCAATAAAGAAGAACTGGAAAAGGTTGTGCAGGAGATAACAGAAACAGGAGGAAAAGCTATAGGGCTTGTTGCAGACTCAGCAGATCCTAAAGCACCTAAAGAAGTTTTTGCTAAGGCTATAGAAACATTTGGCCAGGTGGACATCATGGTCAATAATGCAGGATATGGTGATATGTACTCTATTGAAGAAACTACCGATGAACATTTTGAAAAGGTAGCCCAGATCAACTACTTTGGTATTTTCAGGTACTGCCGTGAAGCAGTCCAGCATTTTATGCCAAGAAATGAAGGGGTGATTGTTAATGTAACCTCAGTAAACGGCTCACTTCCTGTTTGTGGAGTAGCGTATACTTCCACAAAAGGAGCAGTTAATATCATGACAAAAAATATAGCAATTCGTTTTTCAGGAACGGGAATCCGTTGTAATGCAGTGGCTCCCGGGCATACAGATACCCCTATGGCTAGAGCATGGGCAGCAGGAGATTTAGCGGGCGGAGATAAAATGCTGAAGTATAACTCTCTGTATGTGAATACCGAGGTGCCGCCTACCCAACCTGACGACCAGGCCAATGCAATTCTATATCTTGCAAGTGATATGAGTAAAGCGGTAACAGGAAGGGTTCTTACAGTAGATAATGGAGCTTATATGTATTAAGTGTTTTTATTTTAAATATGAAGTATTGAGTTGATTGTAAAAATCTCTTCACATGGTGGAGGGGTTTTTACTTTTTTAAGATCAAACAGATACAGATATCAATAAGAAAAAATCCGTAAAAAGTATCCTTAATTAGGTAATCTGTTTCCCATTGAAAGGAATGGCGTGATGTAAATTTGTATAATAAAAATTTAAAAAAATGGCAACAAAAGTTTTAGTGCTGGGTGCAAGTGGAGCAATTGCACAGCACGTTATAGAAGATCTTAAAGATGATGAAAATATTGTACTGACCCTGTTTGCAAGAAATATCAATGGTTTACAGGAGCAAGCCCCTAATGCTGCAATTATTAAAGGAGACGTATTGAACAAAGAAGATTTGCAGGCGGCTCTAAAAGGGCAGGATATCGTTTACGCTAATCTCATAGGCCAGATAGATAAAATGGCTGGTGAAATTGTAAAAACAATGGAAGCAGAAAAAGTTCAACGGTTAATTTTTATTACTTCTTTGGGAATTTATCATGAAATTCCCGGAAAATTCGGGCAGTGGAATGATAGGATGATTGGTTCCGATCTGGTGCGTTACCGTCATGCAGCGGATATTATTGAAGGATCGGCATTAAATTATACGGTAATTCGTCCATCATGGCTTACCGATAAAAATGAAACAGATTTCGAGACTACTCAGAAAGGAGAGCCTTTTACCGGTACAGAAGTATCCCGTAAGGCAGTAGCAATGTATATCGTTAGCCTTCTGAAAAATCCGGGAAAAGATAATTATTCCAGTGTTGGTGTTCAAAAGCCCGGATCACAGGGTGATAAGCCCTCTTTCTATTAAAATTACCTGAGTTCAGAATAAAGATTTCTGAATTAATAAGGTTTGAAGCTAGGTGCAGGAAGCTGAAAATTAGGAAGGTCATAAAGAATAACGATTCATCTATTTTATCTGCATTAAACTAAAATGAATAATGTCGTCGGTTGTCTGTAATGATAGCTGAAAGTAACTTCCATCCTGTTGCCCTTAAATTCTTTCACCCGAACTCAAATTAAAATATCATAAAAATGACAAAGAAAATTATAATCATTGGTGCTAATGGAAGAATCTCAAAGCATTTAATTGACTTCTTAAAAGATACTGAAAAATACAAGCTGACTTTATTTTCCAGAAATACAAAAGAGTTGGCAGAACAAGCTCCTGAAGCAGATGTTATACAGGGAGATGTATTAAATAATGAGCAATTGGATGCGGCTGTTAAAGGTCAGGATATTGTATTTGTAAATGTTGATGGTCCTATGAATAAATTTGCAGATTTGATTGTAAGATCAATGGATAAAAATAATGTAAAACGGTTAATCTTTACAACTTCTCTAGGAATCTATAAAGAACTTCCGGGTAAGTTCGGAGAATGGAATGAGGCTATCATTGGAAAAGATTTGGTTCGCTATAAAGAAGCTGCCGATATAATTGAAGCATCAGATCTTGATTATACTATTGTGCGTCCAAGCTGGTTAACGGATAATGATGATGCGGATTTTGAAACAACGCAGAAAGGAGAACCATTTACCGGAACAGAAGTATCTAGAAAAGCTGTCGCAGCTTATATCATGAATATTATTGAGTCGGGAAAAGATATAAAAGCAAGCGTAGGTGTGAATAAGCCGGGTGTGTATGGTGATAAACCATCTTTTATTGATTTCAATATTTAAAATTTAAGAAAAAAAGAAAAATGAGTGATAAAAAAACAGCACTATTGGTAAATACACATTTAACCTACCCTAACTGGTCTGAAGGAGTACTAAACAGAGCTTTTCAGGATAAAGCAAAAGAATTTTTTATTTCCAATGGGTACCAAGTGCTTGAAACATATGTGGAAAATGGCTATGATCCCACTGAAGAAGTTGAAAAGCATCTTGTAGCTGAGATCGTTATATTGCAGACCCCTATCAATTGGTTTGGGGCACCATGGATCTACAAGAAATATGTAGATGAAGTATTTAATGCAGGTCTGTTTTCAAAGAAATTTCAGGAGGCAGATGGGCGAAGTCAAGAAGATCCGAACAAGCAGTATGGTACAGGGGGCAAAATGTATGGCAAAAAGTTTATGGTGTCTGCAACATGGAATGCTCCTAAAGAAGCATTTGGGAATCCTGAACAGGTTTTAATGCAGGGCAAGACAACCAGCGATTTAATGTTAAATTTAACCAGTTCATATCGTTTTGTGGGCTATGAGATCATGCCGGATTATGGAACATTTGATATATTCCGGGATCAGAAAATAGAATCAGATCTGGAAAAATATCCGGAATATCTGGCAGAAACATTTCAGATCACTGAAATAACTGCATAAATATGTTTTGAAAGGTTTGTATATCCTACTGCTTTACAAACCTTTTCAGTAATAAGGAAGGATTATGAATAAAAAATATAGTCTTAAAAAGATGCTTTGGATAGCTTTAGGTATTATTGTCGCAGGTGTTTTTGCATTTGCGATAGCAATTGTGGGTATTGACAGTTACCAATATCACCGAAATAAAAACATCATTAAGTCGCTGAGTCAGAATGGAGGTCGTCATGAGAATCTGGTTGTTTTCTTTTCACGTTCAGGAAATACAGAATTAATGGCAAGAAAGATCGCTGAAATTAAACACGCAGCAGTGGTACCTATCCAATCTGACAGAGATCATATCGGATTCACCGGATGGATTGAATCTTTACAGGATGCGAGGGAAACCGCCTCGGAAATTACCCCCGGTAAAATTGATGTATCAAAATATGATACAATCTATATTGGCTCTCCAATATGGCTGTACAGTCCGGCACCACAAATTTTTGAATTTGCCCGTAAAAATGATTTTTCAGGGAAGAGGGTGGTGTTATTCAATTCTATGAACAGTAAATTTGACCAAAAATATATTGATGCTTTTAAAACGATCATTGAAAAGAATGGGGGCACTTTTGCAAAACATATCTATATAATTAGAGGAAGAATGACCCAGCAGATGGCTGTGGAAGAATTTTTAAAGAAAACAGCTGAGTTGATGCACTAAGCAGGTCAAATATTATTATAGTATTTGATCTCAATCGTTGTTTATGGTCTAAGGAGATTATTGTTAAACTGGAATAAGTTTTGAGATAATATAAATAAAATATGCGCAAATTATCCTAAATTTGCGCATATTGTCGTTTGTGACCAATACGAGCATATCTTCAAACACTTTCATCGATGATTTGGTTCGATTGAGTCAAATTAAACAAGAATTACAAACTCTATTATCAAATAATTTCTTTTAGTTTTTGTATAAGGCTATTTAATTCTAAAATTTAGTAATAAACAGCAGTGGAATAGTAAGTCTTTAGTTGGTGTCAACTGTCTTTTACTGTTGAATTAAGATTTAGATTAGAAAATATAGTTTGGTATATTCAAATATATTGTTGTTTATTTTTGTTCCTAAATTATATATATTTCTATTACGCATTCTAGTTGCTTAAATCATAGGTTTTAAAACATTGAATTTGGAGGTCCAGAGGTCAACATCATCTAGATTTTATATTAAACTTAATTGAAGCCGGTGATAAAACAAAGAAGGAAGTAATAGAAGAGTATCGAATTCCTAAAACTACTCTATACAAATGGATCAACAAATACAAAAAATAAATATGTCGGCGGATTTCAGCCGGATCTATAATGATATTATCAAACTATATCCTGATAAAATGAATATTTGTGACCATCTGTTGAAAAAAAGAATTTATCAGCTCTTGATGTCATTCAGTTGAACAAACTCATATTTGGTGAGAACGATAAGAAATCTGAGTTGCTTAATAGACGACATCGATGTTATAAAGAGGCTGATATTCAATATGTTTTAGAAGAACAGAAAATACTTGGACTTAATGATACCCAAATTGCAAAACATTATAACATAAGCAGAGATACGATTGCCAAATGGAAGAAAATTTTTCGTAATAAAGTTGTGAACCTGCCTCTTTTATTCCCCATTGATTTGTCCAGATGACTTTATAATCTTCAAAAACAGCAACGCTTAACCCATTGAGCTTTTTTTGCTTCATTAATTTTTCTGCAGTGATTTTTAGGCTATCAAATTTTGAATTAGTCTGATTTTTAGATTCTTTTTTGTTCTGCCCGTATACTATTGTAAAAAAACATAGTAATAAAAGCATTATTATTCTTGGTTTCATAAATTTTCTAGCTTAAAAATAGTTTCTATTATAATTTTTGAAATACATCTTTTAACGAATGACATTATTGTTAATTAATTAGTATTCGTTAGGTCTTTTAAAAATGGAGACTTCAATATTGATTTTAAATTGAGTTTTGGAAACTTAATTAAATCAATTTCTATTCAATCCAAACTTCTTTGTTTTTAAAATCGATTGTAAAAATATATTTGTTAATGGCATCAAAATTCAGAACTCCATCATAAATTATATCTCTTACGGAAGGCTTTATTTTCAAACTTTTATCGCCCATTACAAATTCTGATTCAGAATTATTTTCAAAATTATCTTTTTGAAACTCCTTTTCTATGTTCCAAATTTTTGCACTTTCGTTCGATAAAAGCATTGGTCCACTGTTGCCAGAATCGAAAAGAAACCAATAGAGATTGTTTTGTTTTGGGATTGCGATGAATATATTTAATTCGCCTCCTTCCAAACCGTTGGCGAATCTTGTTGTTAAAAGTGATTTTCCTTTTATTGCTTTCTTTGCGGAAGTTTTATTTTCTATTATTATTATATTTTTAGAAAGTTCGATGGTTAGAATGGTTTGAGCAAAAGATTTGAGTGAGATAACACCATCAATTTTTGGAAATTCTTTGGGTAGAATACTCATTAAATCCCAAACACCAACAGTTTGATGGAAAATTTTTGTTTTGCCCATTGAAAGTAAAACACTGTCTGATTTTTGAGCTTTAATCATTTCTCCACTCATTCTGAATCCTGTTGTACTCCCATAGATTTTTTTCTTGATTGTATGAGCAATCTCTGGCGAAATAATTGTTTCTGAGCCCCCTGTATCAAACAGGAAATTATATTTTTTCCCTTCAATGAAAACATCGACCGTTTTCATATTTTCAATGTAAGGTTTAAGCTTAATCGTATCTTGTGCAAACACTTGAATTACAGTGCTTAAAAATAGAAAACTACATAACATTTTCTTTACAGTATCCATTATTTTGATTTTTATTTATTCTGAGATTGTAACCAAGTAAGCATTGTATCCATCCCAACTAAATTATTTTCTGCCAATAATTCTGTTGCTTTTTGAAGTTCTCCTTTTTATAATTGAAGAATGATATTTTCGCGTTGATTGCTGGATTTTTCAACTGTTTTGTTCATTGCCATATAAGCATATTCATAGCGTTGCGATTGGCGTTGCAAGGTTTTTATCATTTTTAAAAGTCTTTGATTTGGACAATTGGAAATCAATAATAAATGCCAGCTCTCGTCTAATTCAACTATTTCTTTAGGAGATTTAGAATTGATAATTTTTAGGTTAATTTCATTCAGTTCTTCCAAAACTTTTTTATCCGGAACTCCTGATAATTCTAAAGCAAACGATTCTAATCTCGCTCTCAAAGGATAAATTTCAAAAATATCAGCTTCTGAAAATTGTGACAACCGATAACCTTTTCTTGGTTCGGAAACAACAATTCCTTCCCATTCCAATTGTTGAAGCGCATCTCGAAGTGGCGTTCTACTAATGTTGAGCAATTCTGTCAACTGTACTTCCCGCATTGGTTCATTGGGCATTATTTTGCCTTCAATGATTAATTGCCACAATACTTTTATGATTTGACTTTTTAGAGATTCTTGTGTTATCATATTCATATTGCATATTGTATACAATATGCAAAAGTAATGATTTTAACTGATAACAAAGCTTTAATACAAAAAAAAATTAGATGTCAGCCAAAACCAAATTGTTTTTATAAAATTGAAGAACAGACTAAAAGCCTGTTCTTATTGATATTTATAAATAATTAAAATCATTAGTTATTTCTTCAAGACTTCCTCAATTTTCAAAAGCCTCTCTTTTGCATTTGTATTTTCAGGATTCAGTTCCAAAGATTTAAGATAATTTTGTTTGGAAAGCTCATATTCCTTATTATTAAAATAGGCTTCAGCTAAACTGTCATAAGGATTTGCTGAGTTGGGAAATTCGCAAACATAGAGTTGAAAAAGTTTGATGGATGAAGTTATTTTTCCACTTCTCATCAATTTATAACCTAACGTATTCAATTCAGATTCATCAGAAAAATTGTAAGAATCTGGTTTGTTTTTCTTTAATTCTTTGTAATAGGCAATTCCCGAATCGATGTTTTCAAAAGATTTTTTCTCGATTTCTCTTCCAATTAATTTCTTCCCAAAAGGTTTCAAATCATCTATCAGATTTTGAACAACATTGTATAAATTCCCGTAAGTATTTTCTCCACCCTGATTGGTGATTACAGAAATCCCGATGTTACAATCAGGGAAAACCCAAAACAGATTCTGTGTTCCAAAAGTACCACCGTGCTTTCTGGCATTTCGACCATTGTGATTGACGGTCACTTTATCCCAAAAATAAGCGTTCCAATAGTTTTTATTGTTGAGTAAATCTCTTTGTGATTCCTGAGCAAGCGGATTATTTTTATCCAGTTCAAATTTTAAAAAAGAATTTCATTATATTCATATATTGTTTTTGTTATCAGATACTTGAGCTATATTTAATGCCTAAAAAATATATAAACTTTTACCTATGATCGGCATAATTATCATTTTGTCTTTATCTTGGATTTTGCTATGGTTAATCGAAAAAAAACAGCTTACGGTTTTAGGACTAGCACTAACAAAGAACAGATCTAAAGATTTTTTTGTTGGACTCGTGATAGCTAGTTTTGTTTGTGCAGCTTATCATATTATGAATGTCTATCTGGTTGATAATTTTTGGATTTACAATAAACAGATGTCTATTCAGATACTTTTTAATAGTATATGGTGGATCTTAAAATCTGTCCTATTTGAGGAATTTGTTTTTCGAGGAGCATTGCTTTATATTGCAATAAATAGGATAGGGCCCAAATGGGCCTGCATATTATCAGCAGTTTTATTTGGTGTCTATCATTGGTTTTCATATGATTCTTTTGGAAGCCCACTAAAAATGCTTATAATTTTACTTATGACCGGTACGTTTGGATGGGTTCTCGCCTTTGCTTTTCATAACACAAGATCAATTTATCTGTCAATAGCGATTCATCTAGGCTGGAACCTTGTAAATATATTAGTTTTTTCAAATGGGTCGCTTGGTCCACAATTAATGATTAAAGCTAATGCTAATCATCAGGAAGGGTTAATGTCCTTATTCACGTTCCTATTCCAAATTTTTGCATTACCACTGGTAACATACTGGTATGTAAAAGTTTTTGCTAAAGAATAAAGGATTTTTAAGTCTTTAAAACATCAGATCATTGCAAATAACAAACCCAAAAATCAGAATGTTTGGATTTTGAAAAATTAATAATTTCTATCGTTTGTCAGAGGGCATTAATGGTAAAGAAAGAGAAATAAAATTGTAATCCCTTCCTTAAAAGAAATAATGTTAACTTTAAATTGAATAATAACTTTAATTAATTGCTGCCGGGTTTATCTCTTTTTAATTCTCTTTCAATCTCATTGACTTCCGGTAGTGGGAGGTCATAACTGCTATCCGTATATTGGATGATCCACTGATCAGTTATGTCGCCGACTTTATTGATGAAAAGGCTGTTACTTTCTGTCAGGAGTCTGAGGAACTGGTTGTAATAATTGTCTTTGCCTATCAATGGTGGATTAAGGATTGCTCTTTTGTCATCATTCACAATAATGTCATTGAAGTCGGTATTCATCAGAACGGTCTGAAAAAAGGATTCAGCAGGAAGCAGGGTGTGTAGATAATAATCTTCAAAATCCATTACTTTCTTATTATTGGTCAAAAAGGAGCATGTCTCCCGTGTAAAAATAAACCATTTGCCACCAATGTACGGAGTTACATTCTTCATAAAGGCTCTTTTGTAGATTAATGAGGATATCCTGTGTGTGAGTTCCGTAAAGTGATTCTGAATCCTCCGCAACGTATCGGGTCTATAAAACTTCTGATCGTAGTAGAAAATATAGTTTCTTCCAGTATTGAAGGTCAGAAACTGCCTGATGATTTGCTGGGACCTCAATGGAAGATCTTCGCCACTTAGGTTGATAAGATAATCCCATTTCTTGCTGGTATTGAGTAAGAATTCCATCGCGTTGAGCTCCGCCTGGATCATGCTGAAGCCTCCTGAGACGATATTCATACTTTCCAGAATGTAGACATTCGGATATTGAATGACATAATCCTGGATTGCTTCCGTTGTTTCGGAACTCGCTTTGCGGTCGATGTGTATTAAGTAAAATTGATCGCGGCAATATATTTTTTCAAGTAATGTCTTAAAGGCCTCAGGTCGCTGGTGTACCATAATGAAATAAGCGATACGAACCTGTGGTAAGGAATGCTCTTCGGAAGTTTGAGCTAATGTCTGTGGTATAGTTGGATGGGTCTGCATGCTTACGGAGTTTTTGATCATCCGCACTGTGCAAATAATTCTTCTGTGTGCGTAATCTACGAATAAAATAATGATAATCAACTATTTATATTTTTTAATTTAACTGAATATTTATATAGATTTGCAAAGTATTCATAAAGAAAGGTTCCTGCCTTCGCTTAACCGGTCCCATTACACCGATCGGTCTTGCTTCTACAGTTCCCCGTTTATAGATCCGATTTTTAATGATATTGAGAATGCTGATTCCTTTGATCTTAAAAAATGACCCGATATTGCAGGCGAAGATATTTAGAGATCTTAATGCATAGCATCAATGAGCCGAGCAAAGAATGATAGTTAGCTAACGGCAAATATTACAGTTTGTCCTACAGATCATAATTTTACCTCAAAAATGAGATCTGTAAAGTGTACAGATCCCATTATATTAATTTTTTAATTTTATTTACAATGCAAAAAGGCACCGTAAAATTTTTCAACGAAGCAAAAGGCTTCGGTTTCATTGCACCATCAGAAGGTGGCGCAGACATCTTTGTACATACCTCAGGACTTCAGTCAAGAGGCATCCGTGAGAACGACGAGGTTGTTTTCAACGTACAGAAAGGAGATAGAGGTTTAAACGCAATCAACGTTAAACTGGCATAATCTGATCGATATAGTAATCTATTATATTAATTATATTACAGCCTCCCGCATATTGCGAGAGGCTTTTTATCTTTTTAAGGAAAGCATACTGCTGCCATTGAACTATTAAATCAGAAAATATATGCAGATCATCAACAATTACGAAGAATATAAATCATTGGAGGGAGTCATGGTCGGAAATTCCCTATGGCATATGATTGATCAAAAACAGATCGACAGATTTGCAGATGTCACTTTGGATCACCAGTGGATTCATGTGGATAGCGAAAGGGCATCCATTGACAGTCCTTATGGATCAACCATCGCCCACGGATACCTTACCCTTGGGCTGATCCCATATCTGTGGAAGCAAATCGCATCAGTGCAGAATGTAAGCCTTGAGATCAATTACGGAATTGAAGACCTGAGATTCGGAATACCCGTGAAAGTAAATTCTGAAGTATCCTTGCAGGCAACGATCAGATCGGTCAATGACCTACGGGGAATCGTCAAGGTTATTGTCGGGGCAAGACTTGTGGTCAAGGATGAGTCGAAATCTGCCTACACGGGTAATGTTGTATTTCTTTATCAATTCAAATAGAGACCATTGTTTCTATCATAAAAACCCTCCAGGTAAAGGCTTATCTGCTAACTAGTCACATCTGTTTTTGGAAGGTGATGAGCTGCTATCACCCGAGAAATTAAATTGCGTTTTTCTTTATGAATCAAGATAAATACTTACGGTATTGGACGATTTTCGTGCCGGTTTTATCATGGCTCTTCTATTTTGGGAACTTCATCTTTTCATCAGGCTATTATTCGATCCTGTTAACTGCACTGTTACTGGGAAGCGTGCTCACGGCGGTTTATCACTCCGAAGTGCTTGCACACCATCTGGGTGAGCCTTTTGGCACCCTTCTTCTGGCGTTTGCCATAACAGTCATCGAGGTTGGGCTGATCATTTCCATCATGCTTGGAGCACAAGGTCTAGAGACCATCACCCTGGCAAGGGATACGGTCTTTGCGGCAGTTATGCTCATCCTTAATGGAATTATCGGTATCTGTATTGTTATTGGATCATTAAGATACAGGGAGCAATCCTTCACTTTGAAAGGCGTAAGTACGGCGCTTATCACTCTGACAGCAGTGGTTGTTTTTGTTTTAATATTACCAAACTATACGGTCAGTCACAAAGGAGGTGAGTATACTTCGTTTCAGCTTTTGTTTATTGCTTTGTTATGTCTGGCGCTGTATCTAGGATTTACAATGGTGCAGACGATAAGGCATCGGAGTTTTTTTATATCGCCCAGTGACAAAGCGAAGGAAAAAACTGTGGAATACGACGGTAAAATCAAAGTTTCCAGAAAGAATATGTATATCAGCAGTTTTATGCTGATCGTAAGTTTGGGCGTGGTTGTTCTGATGGCAAAGCTTCTGTCAAAAGATGTAGAATATCTTGTAGTGGCTGTGGGAGCACCAAGATCTGCAGTAGGTGTTATCATTGCAGGAATCGTACTCTTACCGGAAGCTCTTGCTGCAATCAGGGCGGCCAGAAATGATCGGATACAGACTTCCCTGAACCTGGCGTTTGGTTCTGCACTGGCGAGCATCGGACTGAGCATTCCTGCCATTGCGATCATATCGTTAATAAGTGGCATTCGGATGACATTGGGAATCGACTTCAAATCGACAGTTCTCCTGGGGCTATCACTATTTATCATCACGATTTCTCTGGCCACAGGAAAAACAAACATTATGCAGGGATTTGTGCTTATCGGTATATTTATGATCTACCTTTTTATTACGATTGTTCCCTAATTCTATTAATAAGATTGACAAATGATACTCTTATGGTGCAAATCATAAAGTGTAATAAACATTAAAAGCTATATTTATTAATAATTTAACAATATTATGATTGAGGAGGACTTCCTGAGATTGAATGAGGCTGAACTCAGGACATTTGCTGGGGGCTCTCTGCTTTTCAGCGGAGATGAGGAGGTTGGGCATTACTTTCAGATCGTAAGTGGGCTTATAACATTTGCCAAAGCCGATTCTGAAGGAAATAACATAATCGGTACCATTTGGGTAAAGCCAAGGGAAACTATGTCACATTAATTGAACTTTCATCTTCCTTTGATGTTGCCATTACAGACTGCATTGTTCTGCTAATGCCAAAAGAAAGTTTCATTGATATCATTACGTCCGAAAAAGTAATGATGATACATATCCCGAAATACCCTGCAGTTGTAAAATTGTATAGAAACAAATCGCATCGATTTTAATAAAATTCCCTCCGACAAGATCACAGAGCTCTTTCAGTTTTTAAAGTTTGAAGAGCCTGATCAAGAACTATTATCTTTGGAAATTAGTCTGGATCTTCACGAAATTGCAATGATGACCGGACTTAATGTGGAAATTTGTCATGCCATCATACAGAAAATGGAAGTAGGGGACTCGATCAATATAAGGAATGGAAAGATATATTTCTGAGCGCGGTAAATAAGATATTGCAACCTGATGACTTGAGACTTCGAACTTTAGCTAATAGATCATCAATATCAAACGGTTTAGATAAATGCATCCAGATTACAAAGTTTCCCAATTTCAAATGTTTTGGCTTATGTTATCAATGTTAGCGTATCTTTGAATACTTTAATTGATGACTTGGTTCGTTTGAGCTAATTAAAAAGTTCATTTTTACCACATGTTTATAACCTGCAACTTTATGCAATTTAGCTCTTTCAACTTAGTAGAAAACAAATTTAACCTACTTGGTATATATTTGACTTGATTTGTCGAATTCTTCTGATGGAAAAATTAAAGTCTTTACGAAAACTTCACTTAATTAATCTAACTGAATATGAAATAGTACAAATCCCAATAACGCACCTCCAAAAACAATGAATGCAGTATTGATGTTCTTAAATTTAAAAACAATGATGCCACTTATAATTGCAATTACAATGGTTCGCCAGTCAAAAATACTTTGCCTGCTCATTACAAGACATACAGATAATATAATGGCTACCTAAGCTACATTTACTGCATCAAGAAATATTGACAAACCTTTTGAGCTGTGTATTTTTTTACTAATGGATTGAGAAACGCACAAGTACAAATGAAGGAAAGAATATTGCTATTGTTGAAACAATAGAACCATATAATCCGTTAATCTGGTATCCTATAAAAGTGACTGATGAAAAAACAGGTCCGGGTGTGAATTGTTCCACTGTAATTGCATCAATAAGTTGTTTTCTTGTTAGCAAATCTGTTTGTACTAATTCCGTATCTAAAAAAGCAAAAGCACATACCCACTACCATAAAGGATGGCACCAATTTAAGAAATATAAAAAACAATTTAATATTGGAATAGGTTCAAGTCTGGTATAAGAATCAGAGGGATCTTAAAAGCAGTGAGTTATAAAGCTATTTCCTTCTCTTGTTTTGGAAAACACAATTCAAATTATTTTTTAATACATCGTTTAAGTAAAATACATTTTTTCATATTTTAAAAATTTATAGTTTATTAATACACTATTTTAATGTATTAAATATACTCCATACAACTACCTTTTTAAAATCAGGTTTTTATTTAATGCTGATTATAAGGTATTTTTTTTATTTTAATAAGTGCTTTGAACACTTAATTATAATTCGGGAGAATAAAAACAAAAAAATAAAAAGTATATTTATAAACTTTAATAAGTATATTTGTATACTAATTTATTTTATATGAATTTTGATCTTATAAAAGCAGTTGTTGAGCTTGTTCAGCAATTCATGGAACAGAATGAAGATAAAGTGCAATATAGTGACGATCTTCAGGGATTTACACAATGGATCAATGTTTCTTCGAAATCTTATTCTGGGCAGGAACATCCGGATTGGGTAGGAAAGGAATTAGGAAGAAGTTCTGATAGTATCATCAATACCTTATTGATAAGAATGGGAAGGTATGCAAAAACGTACTCACGTTCAATTGGTAATTCCGTTTTTTCAAGCCAAGATGATTTTATTTATCTGATAATCCTGAAAACCATGGGAGCTCTGACAAAAATGGAACTCATAAGATATAATGCTAGTGAGAAATCTTCCGGCATACTTATTATTAACCGCTTGATCCGTAATGGCTGGGCTGAACAGACCGTCTCCTATAAAGATAGAAGGATCAAACATATTCAGATAACTGAAAAAGGACTTTCTGTGCTGGATGAGCACATGGATGAAATCCGTAAAGCTTCAAGGGTGGTAGTGGGAAATCTGAACCATTCTGAACAAATGCTGCTTATTGCTATACTTTCTAAATTGGATGAATTTCATGATTCTTTTTACCGTATGAATATCGAAGCCAAAGATTTGCTGGATATTGTCTACAATAGACTGAATTGATAACTAAGAGAGTCTGTTAAAAACTATTAAATAAACAACAATGAATACTGGAAACTTAAGAAAGAAAATTGCGGTGATAGGTTCCGGATTTTCCGGAATCTCAGCGGCAGCTTATGCAGCAAAATCAGGTAATGAAGTACACGTATTTGAAAAGCACTCTCAACCAGGTGGGCGTGCAAGACAATTTAAAACAGATGAAGGATATGTTTTTGATATGGGGCCAAGCTGGTACTGGATGCCCGATATTATAGATGGGTTTTTTAGTGATTTTGGGTGTAAAGCATCCGATTTTTTTAATCTTGTTTCTTTGGATCCTCAGTTTGAAATGGTTTTTTCAGAAGAAAAAATTGCAGTTCCCAAGAAAAATGAAGACATCCGCAAGCTCTTTGAAAAAATAGAAACCGGTGCGGCTATGCAATACGACAAGTTTATGCAGTCTGCCCAATTTAAATATGAGGTAGGAATGAAAGAATTTGTAACAAAACCTTGTTATAACTGGTTGGAATTTGCTTCTTTAAAAATAGCGGAAAGTGCACTAAAGCTTGATCTTTTAAGCAATTTCAGAAAATATGTTTCAGGATATTTTACGGATCCCAAACTCAAATCTTTAATGGAATTTCCGGTTATATTTCTTGGAGCTTCCCCAAAGAATATTCCAGCCCTATACAGTCTTATGAATTACGGAGGCTATGTTTTGGGAACAAAATACCCAATGGGAGGGTTTTGTCAGCTTGTTCTCGCCATGAAGGAAGTAGCGGAAAAGCAGGGAGCAATCTTTCATTTTAATCACGAAGTACAAAAAATCAATACAGAAAACGGAAAGGTATCTTCCATAACAATTGATGGTGAAACATATGAGTTTGATGCCGTAATTGCTTCCTCAGATTATCATCATACGGAGACGTTACTCCCAAAATCTCTCAGAAACTATAACGAAAAATATTGGAAGACGAAAACCTTTGCTCCTTCATGTCTTATCTATTATCTTGGGATCAAAGGAAAAATTCCTCATATAAAGCATCATACTCTGTTTTTTGAAAACGAACTTGACAATCATATAGGCTGTATCTATGAAAATAAGCAATGGCCATCTGAGCCGCTTTTCTATACCTGTTGCCCATCTAAAACAGATCCGGAGGTAGCGCCTGAAGATTGTGAAAATCTCTTTTTGCTTTTACCCCTTGCTCCTGGAATACATGATGAAGAATCTATCAGAGAAAAATACCTGATGGAGATGCTTAAGCGAATTGAAAAGCATACCGGTGATACTGATCTTATTTCCAGAATAGAATACAAAAGAAGCTACTGTGTAAGTGATTTTATTTCCGATTATAATGCCTATGAAGGTAATGCCTACGGACTATCCAATACTTTATCACAGACAGCTGTCTTAAAACCCAAAATAAGAAACAGAAAGATCAGAAATCTTTTTTATACAGGGCAGTTAACCGTTCCCGGTCCTGGTGTTCCGCCATCGATAATTTCCGGAAAAATTGTAGCGACTGAAGTCAGTAAACTAAAAATAAAATAATATGAAAAAATTGTTTGATGAATTGTCTTACGAAGTGAGTAAGTACACTACGCAAAAATACAGTACCAGTTTTTCATTGGGAATACTGGCGTTGAAGCCTTCCATCAGACCTGCTGTTTATGCTGTTTACGGGTATGTGCGCCTGGCAGATGAAATTGTAGATAGCTTTCATGGCTATGATAAAGAGAAACTTCTGAAGAGATTAAAGTCTGAAACCTATCAGGCGCTTGAAGATGGTATATCACTAAATCCTATTTTGCATTCATTTCAGGAAACCGTTCGTAAGTATGATATAAACAGACAGCTCATTGATCAGTTCTTACACAGTATGGAAATGGATCTTCATAAAATTGATTATAACTCCGAATTGTATAAAGAGTACATCTATGGATCTGCGGAAGTTGTAGGACTGATGTGTCTGCAGATATTCACAGAAGGTGATAAACAGCAGTATAAGAAACTGAAACCCTTTGCCATGAAATTAGGATCTGCTTTTCAGAAAGTTAATTTTTTACGGGATCTGAAAGATGATTATCAAATTTTAGGAAGAACTTATTTTCCGTTCCTGAATATGTCAGTCTTTGATAATAACGTTAAAACGCTGATTGAAAAGGAAATTGAAGAAGAATTCAAAGAAGCGTTGCTGGGAATTAAAAAACTCCCGGGCTCATCCATTTTCGGAGTATACCTAGCCTACAGATATTACCTTTCCCTGTTTGAAAAAATAAAAAAAACAAGCTCCCAGAATATATTACAGCAAAGAATCAGAATTGCTAACTCACAAAAGCTGTTGGTTGCTTTCAAAAGCTATATTCGCTACAAATCAGCTTATTTCTGATTGTAGAATTCCGTTTAAAAATGATTTTTTGGAGCGTTTAACAATCAATAAAAAATAAATGATGTACAGATTATACAGAGAACAACAGCTGGGCTGCAATATTGAAACGGCATGGAAGTTTTTTTCATCCCCTCATAATTTATCAGAAATCACCCCAGAGAGTATGGGGTTTGTGGTTCTTTCTGATGTGAAGGATAAGCCTATTTTTAAAGGAATGGAAATAGATTATACAGTCTCTCCTTTATTGGGGATTCCCATGAGGTGGAAAACCATTATCAGACAGGTTGAAGATTATAAAAGTTTTACAGACTTTCAGAAAGAAGGTCCATATAAGCACTGGAATCATTTTCATGAATTTATTCCTAACGAGCATGGAGTACTCATGAAAGATACCTTAGACTATGAACTTCCAATGGGGATTTTAGGTAAAATAGCTCATCAGTTATTTGTAAAGGAAAAGCTTAAAAGTATTTTCGATTTCAGATACAGGGTTTTGAATAATCTTTTTAACGATAAACATAAAGAATCATGAATGTTCTGATCGTTTTGGGAGTTTTTGTTTCCATGGAAGGAGCTACATGGCTTATTCACCGGTATATTATGCATGGTTTCCTGTGGAGCCTGCACCGGGATCATCATGATCACAGCCATGACGGCCAATTAGAAAAAAATGATTGGTTCTTTTTCATTTTTGCAAGCCCGGCTATTGCCTTATTGTATCTGGGAGTACAACAGGATTTTAGTTATTGGTTTTTTATCGGTCTGGGAATAAGCCTTTACGGCATGGCCTATTTCTTTGTGCATGATATTTTTATTCATCAGAGGGCTAAGATTTTTACTAAAACAAAGAATCCGTACTTTCTTGCTATCAGACGTGCTCATAAGCAGCATCACAAACATCTGGGAAAAGAAGATGGAGAATGTTTCGGTTTTTTGTGGGTGCCTGTTAAATATTTTAAAATGTATTTCAATAAAAAATGATGCCTTATACTTACATACTGATTAACTTTTTCACCGTGATTATCTGCTTTTTGGCATCTTTTGACGGAAGAATACAGTTTAATAAACTTTTTGGAAAATTTTTGCTGTCATCCACCATTGTAGCCATTCCTTTTATTGCCTGGGATATTTGGTTCACAGCAAAAGGAGTATGGTGGTTTGATCTCAATTATACCTTAGGATTTAAAATAGCGGGACTTCCAGTAGAGGAATGGCTGTTTTTTTATTGTATTCCCTTCGCTTGTGTTTTTACTTATTATTGCCTTGAAAAGTATTTTAATCTGGGCTGGATGAGTGCTTTTAATAATCTCATTGTATTTACTTCTTTTATTGTTCTTTGTGTTGTAGGGCTACATTATTATGAAAGAATATATACTTTACTGACAGTAATTGTAACCATACTTACACTTGGTTATCTTCATTTTATCGCTAAAAAACAATGGTTAGGCAAAGCCAGCTTTGTATATCTGGTTCTGATGCCTGGTTTTTTTGCTGTGAATGGGATACTGACAGGCTCATTAATTTCTTCACCGGTTGTTAATTATAATCCTGATGATTTTTTAGGCATTAGAATGGGAACGATTCCTGTTGAAGATGCCGTCTATGGCTACAGCCAGTTTTTACTCAATATTTATTTCTTTAAAAAAATAACTAAAAATGAAAAATAGAACAATTCTTATAGTCATACTATGCTTCGTGTTTTTAAATAGTATGACTTCCTGTTCCTTTATGCCTGAGAAAGCTCAGCCTGTCAGACAATTTGATGTCAATCGGTATTTAGGTAAATGGTATGAAATAGCAAGATTCGATTATTATTTTGAAAAAGATTTTGATAATGCAATGGCTCAGTACAACCTTAATGCGGATGGAAGTGTAAAAGCTTTTGGTGAAATGACTTAAATGGCACTTATCAAAAAAAAATATTCATGATAAGCCAGTAGGTATACTTATTATTGCTAGACTACTTCGTCAGAAACTTGTAGAGCAGAAAGAATGTGACATGAACAAAAGAAGTAAGCTCATCCGTATTTCAGAAAAGGGACCGGTTGTTATTGAAAGACAAATGGAAAAAATTCGTCAGGCAACAAATATTGTTGCCGGAAACCTTACCCATAACATAAAGAAAAGATGGACCTTATCCGTATTCTAAATAAGCTCGATGCTTTTCATTATCCCATTTTTTCACGAAATATTCATTCTGATGAACTTATCAATACCGTATACGAAGAGTATGCATTCAAAAACTCATAACTTTATGCTATAAATTTTGATCGATTGTCAGTTTATGGCGTTTAGCCATTGTTTTGGCTTGTTGTATAATTATTTGATCAAGCTGAGGATGGCCTATAATAATTGTTTATGTATTGAATAACAGATAAAAATTGAAAACTACCAAGATCATAAAATATAATGAGTTATTCCGGTTGAATAATAACGAACCTTACGAAAGGAAATTCGTTTTTAATATGCTCACGAATACGGTGTATGGCCTCTGTGATCTCTTCTGTATCCAGATGATCTTCAAAATCGATGATCAGCATCAATACCACTTCTTCAGGTGACTGGTATGTAGAAAGAATATTTTTTGTTCTGACTACAGCACTATCTTTTTCAGCCAGTTTAGCAATCTTTTCTCTTGTTTCAGGTGCTATGCCTTCACCCATCAGAAGGCTCCTGCTTTCCCTGGCCAGAATAAGCGAGACAAAAACCAGCATTAACCCTACGATTACCGATGCCAGCCCATCCAATTCAGGAATTTGTAACCAGTGGCTGATCCCCATTAATATCATAACAACAAGCAGACCGGCTACTGCGGCACCATCTTCAAAAACTACAAGAAAGCTTCCCGGATCTTTGCTTTTGATGATCGCATCCCACCATCTCAACCCGTTACGGGTTTTGTTAAATTCTTTTACAGCGATAAACAAAGAGGTACCCTCGAAAATAAGGGAAAGTATCAATACAATATAATTCCAGAATGGATCTTTCATTACTTCGGGTTCCATAATATGTAAAATTCCCTGATAGATGGATAAAGCGCCCCCTAAACCAAATATAAGAATTGAAACCACGAAGGACCAGAAATAGAGCTCTTTGCCGTATCCAAATGGATGAGATTCATCTGCAGGCTTCTTGCTCCTTTTGATTCCATATAAAAGCAGCAGCTGATTCGCGGTATCAACTGTTGAATGAATTCCTTCGGATATCATGGAAGAACTATTGGTAAATGCCCCTGCAATAAACTTTGTGAGAGCGATCAGTAGGTTAGCGGCAAGTGCACTGTAAATTGATTTGCGATTATTGGCCATTAATGATGGATATTAATAAGAGAACAATAAAATTACTTCAATACATTAAAACAGATAGATTCCCTATATGAGCTGATGTACTTAAATCATTAATAAAATTATAGCTTTTGTCTCAAAATAAAAAATATATGAACAGATACTTAGAATTGAATTTTCGAATTAAAACAATTTTATATCTTCTACTATTATCTTATAGATCAACATATCGATCATTCTTAAGAGCTATTAAAAAAAATCAGTAAAAATCTTTTCGTGACTACGAAAAAGTAGTGATTTTATATGATTTCTATTGTTCAATTTTACATCACAAGCAATCATAAAAATCACAGTTATGAATATTGAAAGAACAGAATTTATAGCCTGGATGGAGAGAATTATGGAAAGATTTGACCTACTGAAAGAACAGATGCTTAAGAACCAATCCAGATTTATAGAAGTAGACGGAGAGCAGCTTCTGGATAACCAGGATGTTTTACAGCTTTTAAAAATAAGCTCCCGATCATTACAGCGTTACCGGACTGATAAAAAGCTGCCTTATTATACCATCAGCGGAAAGCTATACTATAAGCTTTCGGATGTCCATCAATTGATCAGAGAATGTTTAAACTCTTAACGATGATAGGACATCCACAGCCAAATCATTCATCACCTTTCCAATCTTTAGGATTCTCTTAATTGATCTATACATTGGTTCCATTAAATGAAATGCAATGGAAAATGAATTGATACCCCCTCAGGAACCCAATGAACTCAAACCAGAAACAGACACACTACTTGTCCTGAACATTCATACCAACCAGGTTGAAATGGTCAAAGGAATTGATCAAGATGGGAATCTGCAAAAGGTTACTCCACAAGAAAAAAAGGATAATGACCCGCTGATCAGAGTTGATAAACATGGAGATATTTTCTCCAACTTCTTTTCCAACTTTTACCGGCAGCTTAAAAACCCAATGCATTTCAACTTTTTCAAAGTTTCAGAATACGATGCTGTTAATATCGCTCAGGATCTTCAGAAGTATGTCGATCAGGCATCCCCCGAAGAAAAAGAAAAGCTGAAAGGCTATGAAGTTTTACCACAATATAACAATAATCCAAAAAATCAAAATACAATGGACAACAACACAGACAATCAGGAATATCGTTTTCAGCCTGAACAGATCGACTGGAAAACGATGGAGAAGTTCGGACTTAATCAGGAGAAGCTTGAAAAAATGAATGCCATGGATTCATTACTCAGAGGTTTTAAAACCAATACACTAATTCCCATCACTATTAATCTGGGAACGGCAGTAAGCAAAATGGATGTTCGATTATCTCTTCAAACAGGAAATACGGGACAGGTTGCTGTTCATCTGCATGGAATCCGAAAAGAACCTAGCCTCAATAATAAATTCTTAGGGCATCAGTTCAGTGATGAAGACAAAAAGAATCTTAGAGAGATCGGGAATATGGGCAGGATAGTAGATCTGGTCAATCCTAAAACCGATGAAATCATTCCATCTGTCATCAGCTGTGACCGTTTAACCAATGAATTGGTTGCCTATAGAGCGGAGTACATGAAAATTCCTGATGAAATCAAAGGAATACAACTTGATGAACATCAGAAACAAACCTTACTAGAAGGAGGACCATTGTATCTGGAAGGCATGACCTCTAAAAAAGGTGAACTTTTCGATGCTACCGTTCAGTTCAATGCGGATAAGCGGTATGTGGAATTTTTGTTCAACAATAGCCAGGCACCGCAACAAAGTCAACAACATTATTATAACCAACAGCAACCTCAACATACGGATAAAGAAGCACCCAAAGTATTCAGAGGAAAAGAACTGGACGATTCGCAATATGAAAAGTTCAAAGCCGGGCAAACCGTGTACGTTGACGGTCTTACCGATGTTAAAGGTAAAGCCTATCAAGGCTATATTACCTTCAATAAAGAAACCTTTAAAACCGATTTCTCCTTCAATCATCCTAATAAGCTCAAAGAAGAGGCAAAACCTACAGAAGATCATAAAACTCAAACTGCGGTTAACACCCAGGGTAAGACCAATGAAGCTACAAAAAATGTGAAGGAGCCTTTAGAATCAAAACAGCAGCAGCCTGTTAATAAGCAACAGGAGGATCAGCAAAAGAAGATTAGAAAACCAAGAGGGCAAAAACTATAATCAACATCTAAATCCATCATATGAAAGCAATCATCGCAGAAAAACCCAGTGTCGCAAGAGAAATCGCACAATTATTAGGAGCCCATGAAAAGAAAGATGGTTACCTATCCGGTAATGGATATTGTGTCACCTGGGCATTAGGACATCTGATCGCATTAGGAATGCCGGAGGATTATGGTATAAGAGGCTTTAACAAAGCCTCTTTGCCTATCTTTCCGAACCCTTTTATTCTAACTCCCAAAAAACTAAAGAAAACAAAAGGCTATGAGCCTGATCCTTCCGCTTTAAAACAACTCAACACAATAAAACAAGTCATCAGTCAATGCAATAGCATCATTGTAGCAACAGATGCAGGTAGGGAAGGTGAGCTTATCTTCCGCTATATCTATCACTTCATACAGTGCAATAAACCTTTTGAAAGACTCTGGATCAGTTCCCTGACCGAAAAAGCAATACAAGAAGGCTTCAAGAAGCTTCAGCCAGGCGATGCCTTTGACGGTTTGTATCAAGCAGCTAAAGCCAGAAGTGAAGCAGACTGGCTGGTAGGAATCAATGCTACCAAGGCATTAACCATCGCAGGAAACCAAGATGTTTATTCATTAGGCAGAGTGCAGACCCCAACTCTTGCTTTAATCTGTCAACGGTTTCTTAAGCATCAAAACTTTACCAAGCAAAAGTACTTTCAGATTCAGCTGAGTCACAGAAAGAGTATACAGACTTTACCAGCCTCTCACTATTACAATGGGAAGAAAAAAAGCAGGCAGAACAAATCCAAAAATCCATAGAGCGGGAGGGAAGAGCTGTTGTAGAGGGTGTATCCATTACAACAGTACAGGAACAGTCTCCGTTACTTTTCGATCTCACGGAATTACAGAAAGAAACCAACAGAAAACTGGGGCTTTCTGCCGATGAGGTTTTACAAATTGCCCAAAGCTTATATGAAAAGAAATTCATAACCTATTCCAGAACCGGTAGCAAGTATATTCCCAAAGACTTATGGCCTGAAATTCCTGAACTGGTCAGAATACTGAATCAAACCGAACCATTCAAAACAGCAATAGCCCATTTAAAATTTGGAAACTTCAACAAGAGAATAGTCAATGATTTAAAAGTTACCGATCATCACGGTTTGCTCATCACTACAAAAGTTCCATCCGCACTTACTGCAACGGAAAAAGCCATCTATGATATGATTGCTTACCGTTTATTGGAATCCCTATCCCATGCCTGTACAAAAGAAGTCAGTAATATCATACTAAAAGTTCATCATTATGAATTCCAGGTTAGAGGCACAAAAATACTCAATCAAGGCTGGCGAGCGATAAAAGGAATTCTTTCAGACAATGAAAATGACCATAATACTAGTGAAGCCCTTACTGAGCTTTCGGAATTCAAAACAGGAGATGAACTGAAGGTTTCAAAAACAGAATTACTGGAAAAAACAACGCAGCCTCCCAAACTTTATACAGAAGCTGATCTCTTATCAGCGATGGAAAATGCAGGCAGATCTATTGAAAACAAAAAAGAACAGAAAACACTATCCAATATCGGCATCGGAACCCCAGCAACGAGAGCTTCTATTATCGAAACCTTACTCAGCAGAAACTATATCATCAGAAAGAACAAAAGCCTACATCCCACCGATAAAGGCTTACAGGTTTATGAGCTTGTCAAAGACAAAAAAATAGCGAATGTCCAAATGACCGCAGAATGGGAAATGGCGCTTGATAAAATTGAAAAAGGTGAACTTAATAAAAATCAATTCATCAATAGCATCCAAGAATACACAACAGAAATCACCAACGAACTTTTATCGCTTAGTATTCCCCAAGAAAACATTTCACAACTAAAATGCCCCCAATGCCAACAACATACTCTTATTATCAAAGATAAAATTGTAAAATGTCCTGACGAACAGTGTAATTGGATTCTCTTCAGAACTATATGCGGACTACAACTCAGTATTAAAGATATTACTTTGTTATTAACTCAAAACAAAACATCATTAATCAAGAACATGAAAAGTAAAAACGGAAAGAAGTTTGATGCTTATATTGTTTTAAAAGATGATTTCACTACTGCATTTGGATTTAGAAAGAACTTCTAGCTAAATACAATTATAGTATAGGGTGTTAACTCATGAGAGCTAGTGTATCCATTTCCGATGATATCCGGAAATGGACTTTCCATTATAGATGGGTTATTTAAAAGGGAATATATGAATGTCCAAAAAATGCTTAATAATCTCAAAATTATTAAACATTTTTTGTCTACCATAGATAACAATCTCAATTCGTAAGAGTAGCCACCTAGTTCTGTACACTAACTACAGGTCTATGGGAAGAATTACTTTACCTAAAGGCAGTTGGATTGTATCCTGGGTTTTACAACTAGGATTTATAGGTTCAGTAACATTTCCAAAAAGCTATCATATCCTATCGCAATTATCAGCTAGCAACAATACTATAAATAATACTGGATTTACTACGAATAATGGACTTTATGGTACTTTGACCGGAAATATGGCTGACTCAAGTCAATTTTTTTTAGGGCAGATTAGAGGGTCTTCTTATATTACCGTAACTAATGCATCAGTAACTTTATATGTTATATCGAACGGTGTATATACTGGAAGCCTAGGTCCTTCTAATATTAAATTTCAGGCCAGTTATGGCAAAAAAATTCAATATCCGCAATACCTGTAAATTAAAAAAAAATCAAGTTTACATGTAATTATGGAAACAAAAGTGATATAATAATTTTTTTGCAACCTAATATATCGGTTGTATTAGATTTAGTTTTTTTAAAAACAACAAACTTGGAAAAATGTATTTTTTTCAATTGATTTTTGTTTGTTGCTCTAAATAAAGATTTTTACGAAATAATTGGTAGAAAAATTAGGAATAAATTTCTATACTTAAAAAAATAAATAATCCGTGTTGTGAAGTTCACAAGAACCTATACACCATTTTTATGATCAAGGATGAGATTTAAATGAAGTATTTAGACAATAAGTCTTTATATCGTTTCTAAAATATTTATAGGTTTTAGAATATAAAATAAAGTCCGCAGACAAGCTATATTAAATTCAAAAGAAAGTATTATTCATTTTGAGCTCTCATATTTAATAAGCAGTAATCTTAATGTCTTCAATGACGCTTCGTCATTGAATTTTATAGAAACATTTGAATTGAATTCTTGTAAGTGTTTGATTTTTAATAATTGTTAGATGTTGTTAGATGTTGTATTAGAATTAAGGAGATTATTTTTTTTGCTGATTGTGCCATAGAAAATAATTTTGCAAGACTTTAAGTGAAGAAGTAGGTATTTGAACTTAAATCTACTAATAAAGCTAGCTTAATGAGCTAAAAAATGTAGAAACAAAACACTAACAATAAAAAAATGATAATGAAATCTTTAAAATTTAAAAAAACACTGCTGACTACAGCAATCTTTGTTTCAGGTATATGCCTGTCACAACAGATTAAATTTAAAGAATATGATCTCCCCAATGGTCTTCATGTAATTCTTCACCAGGATAATACAGTACCGGTTGTAACAACGGCAGTAATGTATTATGTAGGAGCAAAGGATGAGGTAAAAGGAAAAACAGGATTCGCACACTTTTTTGAACATCTTTTATTTGAAGGAACAAATAATATTAAAAAAGGTGACTGGTTCAAAATTGTTCTTTCCAATGGAGGCCGAAATAATGCAAATACTAATTATGATCGTACCTATTATTATGAGACTTTTCCTTCTAATAATGAGCAATTAGGGCTTTGGATGGAAGCTGAAAGAATGCGTCATGCAGTAATTGATCAAACAGGAGTAAATACACAAAGAAATGTGGTAAAGGAGGAAAAGAAAGAACGTATTGATAATGTTCCATATGGAGGGAATGCTTATTTAACTGCTGTGAATCCACATATCTTTAATAGGCATCCCTATAGCGGGAGTATAATAGGGTCTATAGAAGATTTGAATTCAGCACAATTAGATGAATTTAAAACATTTTATAAGAAATACTATGTCCCGAACAATGCTACTTTAGTGGTTGCGGGAGACATTAAGCCTGAGCAGACGAAAAAATGGATTCAGCAATATTATGGAAGTATTCCAAAAGGAATTGTTACACCCAAAAATTTACCAGCAGAAGAGCCTATTGTTCAGGAAAAAGAAGTGACGGAGACGGATCAGAATATTGAGTTGCCAGCCTATATTTTTGCTTACAGGATACCTGGTAATAAGGAAAAAGATAGTTATATTCTTAAAATGCTTGCTTCTTATTTAGGTAGTGGGCCGTCTTCAGTACTCCAAAATAAATTAGCGAACAAGGATAAAAAAGTTTTAGATCTCAGTGTTGGACTACTTAGTATGGAAGATTATGGAGTTTTTAAAATTTTTGCTATTCCAAGAGGGGATGTTAAAAAGCAAATTTTAAAAGAAGATATCGATGCTGAAATCAAGAAACTCCAAACTACACTGATTTCTCAGGAAGAGTATCAGAAGCTTCAAAACGAATTTGAAAGTTATTTTGTAAAACAAAATTCAAATATTGAGAAAATTACAGAGTCATTAGCAACAAACTATGTACTAAAGGGAAATACCAATTTGATAAACAAGGAAATAGATATTTATAAATCAGTCACAAGAGAAGACTTGCAGCAGGCAGCGATCAAATATCTAAACCCTAACCAAAGAGTAGTCATTAATTATCTGCCTGCTACAAAGTAATTTTATCAACGGAAAGCTAAACAAAGATTATTAATAATATTTTTACCAATGAAAATACAATTAACCTATATAATAGTATCCTTATTTTTATTTGCAGGGTTGTTTACTGCTCAGAAAATAGATATTAATGTAATGCCTAAAGCTGGGCCAGTCCCAGTTGTCAACATAGGTAAACCAAAAACTTTTCAACTAAGTAATGGTCTTACCGTGATTGTGGTAGAAAATAATAAATTGCCCCAGGTAACTGCCAATTTATCTATAGACAGACCTCCATATTATGAAGGAAATATAGTTGGAGTTGAACATGTTGTGGCAGGACAGCTTAAGAATGGTACAGCCAATCTTAGTAAAGATGAATTTAACAAAAAAGTTGATTTCCTAGGAGCTGACCTTAGTTTTTCTTCGGAAGGTGTATCTGCAAGTTCACTTTCTAAATTCTTCCCTGAAATATTACAATTAATGGCTGAAGCGATTATTCATCCGAAATTTTCCGATGAGGAAATTCAGAATACCAAACAGCTATTGGTTAATATCTTAAAATCTAAAGAGAAAGATGCCACATTTATTCTGCAAAAAGCTTCACCGGCTTTACAATATGGGAAAAATACCTCCAGAGGACAAGTGATGACAGTGGAATCTGTGAATAGAATTCAGACCAAAGATGTTAAAGACAGCTATCAAAAGTATTATACTCCCAATCATGCATATTTGGTTATTGTTGGGGATATTAAATTTGATCATATAAAATCTTTAGTAAGCAAAACATTTAGTGGATGGAAAAAATCAAATATACCCTTTGTTGCTTTAGAGCCTGTATCGAATGTAACAAAAACAGAGATCAATGTTATTGACGTTCCTACAGCGGTGCAATCTGTTATTCGCATACAAAATATTCATTCATTGAAAATGAAAGATGCCAATTATTTTCCTGCAAGAACCGCATTATGTATTTTAGGTGAAGGTGTATCTTCAAGGCTTGATATGAATCTTCGGGAGAAAAATGGATTTACCTATGGATCATGGGCAGTGCTGAATATGGAGAAATACAGGCCTTTATTTATTACTGGTGCAAACGTAAGAAATGAAGTGACTGATAAGTCTGTTCGTGAATTTATGAATGAATTGAATTTGATTTCTATTGTAAAAGCTGAAGAGCTTGAAAACGCCAAGGCAAAATTGAAAGGGGACTTTATTATGTCTTTAGAAGATCCAAACACTCTTGCAAAATTAGCCTTAAATCAAAAAGTACAGGAGCTTGCTCCTGACTTTTATACCCATTATCTGAAATCTCTCGATAAAGTAACAGTTGCAGATATTTCTAGGGTGGCAAAAGATATCATTTTGCCTAATCAAAGTAGAATTATGATTGTGGGAAAGGTGTCAGATATTGCAGAAGGGTTAGAAAAGCTGGGGTATCCTGTAAAATACTATGATCAGAATGCTGATCTTATAAAAGAATAAAAGACAGATTATTTTTTAACCCTCATAAGTTTAAAACACCATATAGGAAAGTGTATATGAATTAATATTTAGTCTCCCCTATTTTTCACAAATGATAATAAAAATAATAATACAAATGATGAAAGGGGAGCCTTTTATTAATTTAATGTCTAATAAACATATTATAAATGGAAAAAGCTGTTATTTTCAAAGAACTGAATATTGGATTTCTAATTTACCAAAGAGTAAAAGATATGGAAATAGATGAGGTCCGTATTCTTAATTTTTTTAAATGTTCAAAAAAAGAGGCTGAAAAGATGTACAGTAGCAGATCTATAGACTCGGAGATTCTTTTGAAGTGGTCAAAGTTGTTGAATTATGATTTTTTTAGAATATATACCCAGCACCTTATATTGTATTCGCCGCCGATACCATCTAACAAAGACAAAATAAATAATACTGAAACTTCCATTTTACCTACATTCAGAAAAAATATTTACACAAAACAAGTAATAGATTTTATATTAAAGCTAATTGAAGACGGTGATAAAACAAAGAAGGAAGTAATAGAAGAATATCGAATTCCTAAAACTACTCTATACAAATGGATCAACAAATACAAAAAATAAATGTGCAACCAGATTTCAGCCGGATTTATAATGACATTATCAAACTGTTTCCTGATAAAAAAAATAGTTGTGATCATCTGTTGAAAAAAAGGAATTTATCAGCTCTTGAAATAATTCGGTTGAATAAACTCATATTTGGAGAGAATGATAAGGAATCTGAATTGTTTAATAGGCGACATCGATGTTATAAAGAGATTGATATTCAGTGTATTTTAGAAGAGAAGAAAAGACTTGCACTTAATAATACTCAGATCGCAAAACGTTATAACATAAGCAGAAATACAATTAACAAATGGAACAAAATTTCTCTTAATAGAGTTTAACTGCATCTACGGCTTATAGTAGCTTTCTTACGGCCATATGTTCAGATTACAGTAAAGAGATTTTCATATTACCCGGCTAAAAAACTTATATATATTATTAAATGAAAATAATGTTGGTATTCATTTGTTTAATTGCTTTTGAGATCGCATTTTCTCAACAGATAGTTAGGGGCATTATTGCAGATGAGAAGGGTGCTAATTTAAGTTCAGTCATGATCATTAATATATCTACGGATAAAAAGGTGTTTAGTAATTCATTGGGTGAATTTGCTATTGAGGTATCAAAAAATGATGAATTAAGATTCATTCTTGAAGGGTACGAAAGACTTTCCAAAAGAATTACTACAGGTGAAAGCAATTCTCTATTGTCAATTACTCTTTATAAATTTATTAAAGAAATTGAAGAAGTTAAGTTGTATAAAAGACTAACTGGTAATTTATCAAAAGATTCCAAAACCTTAAGTAAGGTAGACAAAAAAGATATTATTCAGAAAGCTATAGGTCTCACTCAGCCAGTGGGTAAAATGAGAGAAAAGCCAGCAGAAATCAAAAAAGTTTTGCTTCCAATTTTAACAGGTAATCTTGATATACAGGGGGTTTATGATCTTATCAGCGGTAAAGCCAGAAAACAAAAACAAGCCTATCGATATGATGACTTACAAGATGATATTACATGGATAAGAAGTAGAGTAGAAGATGATTATTTTGTGAAAACAGGAATTCCTAAAAATAGAATTTCAGAATTTTTAGAATTCTCTTTTTATGAAAAACCTCAATTGAGAGCCTATATCAAAGCTAAAAATCTATCGGGAGCAGTATTGGAATTGGAAGACTTATTTCCGCTATATCTTGATAGACTGAAAAATGGCTAAAATTTCATACAAATACTAAATAGTACTATTTTAAAAGGAAAAAAGTGGGACTAAAATAAATGTATAAATCATTTATTTCAGCCCCTTACCCTGTTGTATGGTTTATAGTTGCTCAAAATTTGCATAGATCCACTATTTTTGTAAAATATTAATTAATCAAAATAAAATACACGGACTATTTCCGTGCATTTTTTATAGGTAACATATACTATTTGGTAGAAATATACTTTATAGCGGCTTGCAATACCCTATCTGCAAATGTTTTTGGAGAATTTTTCATTTCTAGCAGTTCTGCATTTGAAGGTGGAGCAACATAAATATCCGGCTTGATGCCAATTCCTTCAATGACCTCGCCTTTTGCATCTTTATGGGCCATTACAGGCATATAAAAACTCAAATATCCTGCTACCTCGCCTTTAGCTCCTCCATTGAATTCATCTGACCCTGTTAAAGCGGCAAGCCCCCCTGCGCTATAATCTCCTATAGAAATAACATGAGGTCCCTGGCTTTTTAACATTAATGTTGATATTTCGGACATGCTTACGCTTCCTCTATCAGTTAAAATAACAGTTGGGATGTCGGAAGGAATTCCAAATTTATGGGGATTGACATGCATAGGTACCCATGGAGTATAATTAAACCTCCCATTACCTTCTTTTGTTCTTTGATAGCCGGCCAGAGCATTTTTAGTGATGAAACGATCGGTCCAGAATCTTGCATCCGCTATAGCACCACCTCCATTTGCTCTCAGATCAATGATGATCTTTTTAATTTCTCCTTTATGCAGTGCATTAAAAAATTGTTTGTAGAAAGGAGATTTATCAATTATTCTCTGTGCTGCGTCCTGAAATGAAGGTAGTCCATATGCCCATTTAGCATGATTATCCATCTGGCTTACAAACCAGGCTATGTATGCTTTGCTTTCAGAGGTTAATACATCAGCTGGATAAGTACTAGATTTGTTATAGGCGACTAATTTTTTTGAATCTTCTAGTGATTTTTTTGTAACATCTAGAAAAGCATCTGATATGACTTCAGTATCCTTAAATGTACTGATATAATTATTAAAGGATTTCACATCAGCAGAATTGGGGAAATTATTCCACTGATTTAATATGTCTATTGTGAAATTTTCAACTTTATTTCTTAAGGTTGCATCACTGATTGAATTTAGTTCTACTGAATTTTTGATGATATCCGGTGTTAAAACAAGTCCATTGCCAGAATCGGGTTTCAAATAAGCATCCAGGAGATTAATTTTAAGAGCAGCAGATAAACTAAACATATTAAAACTGAAATAATAAGTATCCGGGTTAGATTTTAAGCTTCCCATTTGGTAAGTGAAAGTCGATTGAGTTCCATCTGGATTGTTAAAGACCATGCTTTCACTTTTTGCATCAGGTCCAAGCTTGTCAGCCATATAGGTTGTTTTAACTTTAAAGTCGTACTGATTATTAACAGGACTCTTCATTCCCCCACTGAATCTAAACGTTCCTTCAACTCCTTTTGAATAAGGTAATTTTATACCAACTGCAAAGTGGCGGTCTATGATCGGATCTATGATATCAGTGAAATACTGTCTTGCTATTTTTTGATTTTCTATAATATCTTTATCATTACCTGTATTAAAAGTTTGTAATGCCTGAAACTTAGGATAGTATTCTCTGTAAACAGCATCCCAATCCATACCATCATTTCTTTTCTGCTCATAAAAATAATTATATTGTTGGTCCATTACTGTCCAAAATACCCTAAAAAGGTCTGCATAGGATTTTATATCATTGGCGGTATATCTTGTAGGTTCTGTTGTTGAAAGATCATCTTCTGCTACACAGGAATTAAAAGTGGTAGCCGCTGTAAGAATTCCAAAAATAAGAATTGCTTTTTTACTAAAGTTTCTTGTCATATTATGTTTATTTTTAATGTATTAATGAAGTAAGGAGCTCTAATTAAATTTATAAGCTACACCAAGGGAAATCATATAGGATCTCGTAGTCATTTTTTGATCTTTATCTGTTGGTGCTTTATTAATATCAGAAAGTCCATATTGGTAGTTGTAAGCGGCATGAAGATCAAACTTATTGAACGAGTACCCTAGTTGAGCCTGACCCTGCAGACCATAACCAAATCTGTTGAGCTGATTCTCATTCTTCTCAAAGTCATAAGTATCTGATACTTGTATGTAATTAAAATTGCCATTTTCCTGAAGTTCTCCTATAACAGGATATTGGCCCTCTCTTTTCATTTTAAGCCAGTATTCGGTATACATACCTCCAGCCAGTTTAATCCATACTCCCTGGCTTTTATTTGGATTATTAAGAATATATCCGCCTACCAGTAAGGGAAAACCCAGAAAGTCATTATTGTATTTTGTAAACCAACCAGAATGCCTTCCTGTTCTTTCAAATTGGTAATTTTTTTGCAGGTACGATATCCCTGTAGAAATAAAAAGAGATTTCCAAATCAGATATTCCCCCGAAAGATTTATTCCGAAGCCGTAGCGTGTTGTATATCTAGAATTCACCAGATTAGACAGATTAGCATTCATCGCAGTATAGGTATAACCTCCATCAACTGCGATTTTTAGCTTATTCTGAGCAGATACAGCTAAATTGATTGAAGAAAATAAGCAAAGGCATACAGCCCTACATAAAGTTTTTTTCATAGATTTTTTTTTAATGTGTTGTTAGAAAAAATATTTATAATAATTTATTTTTATAAGACGCACTCTAATTTATAATCAGTGAGTTGAATGATAACTTAAAGATATTTGATATTGATTATTAGGCTGTGAAGTACGATCTAATAATTCCTAATAGGAATTATTAGATTATCTAATGTTATTTTTAATATGCTGTTATTTAATTGTTTATAGTTGTTTGTTTCTTGATTGACTGTTGGTGTTCATCAAGAAACAAACAGGTGAATGAGGAAAGTGCCAATTATTAGCGGATTCAGTAAAGGTCCCTGAACACACATTATTATTTATTGAGGGGAGGGCTTGTGCTCTTATGGAGTGACAAAAACTTAGCATATAACGAGACTGATCTTAAATTAAAGGTAATTGGATAAGTACTTACTTGGCTAAAGATTTAAAATAGTTGAAAATCATCATGAATGTACTATTTTTCTAAAACTAATAAGATTTTTAGTTAGGCTCTATCAAATAGTGAGATAATGTAAGGTGGAGTATTAATAAATGGTATGTATGTTTTTTTTTTCAAGTTTTCTTTAGTTATACTTTTGGAGGGTTTTTCAGAATGTTTGTGTTTTTCCAGGCAAAGTGGTAAACTTTTTACGAATATTATTAATTACTTATCCAAAACCTTTGCCTGGTTTTAAAATAGCAAAAAAACTATGATACTTATTTAGCCCATACTGGAGTTATTATATATCCTTATGGTCAACAAAAGAAATAAGAATTTATATTACATACTCAAAATGAAAAAAATAATAGTAGGTGCTTTTTTTTTTAACAGCTTGTAGTTTAACAATTGCACAGCAGAAGTCAAATGGTAAAGAAGATACAGGGAGTGAAAGAGATTTAATGACATGGTATCATAAAGATTTTAAATCTTCAAAAGTATATGGTGTCAATACAGAAAATGCTTATAAATATTTAGAGTCTAAAGGGCTTAATCCAAAGGAAATTATTGTTGGAGTGTTAGATAGTGGAGTTCAGATTGACCATCCGGGCCTTGTTAAAAATGTGTGGACCAATCCTAATGAAGTTCCTGAAAATGGCAGAGATGATGATGGAAATGGTTTTGTAGATGATATCCACGGATGGAATTTTATTGGTGGAAAAAATCGAGATATTGATATAGACAATTTAGAAATAACGCGGGTTTTTAAAAAATATAAGCCCATATTTGAAGGTGAAGATTCTGTTATCAACAATAATAATCAATCTAAAATGCCGGAAGATTTTGCGATGTATAATAAAGCTAAAGACCTTTTCAATATTAAGAATTTTCGCGTAGTACAACATTTAAAAACCTACACACTCATTAAAGAACTTATTCCAAATATGGTTCGGTTATTAGATGGGAAACCTGTAACGGCTGAAAATATAAAAGAAATAAAACCTCCTGCAGATCAAAAGGACGCTATGGCATTGGATTACCTGACAAATTTTTCTAAGAATGCAAAAATTGAAAATTTATCACCAGAAGATTTTGAAAAAAAAGTAAGAAATTGGGTGAACGAAAGTATTGAAAGTATTTCTGCTCAGGAAAAACATTATGATATTAATTATGATCCGAGAGCTGAAATTGTTGGAGATAATTATGACGATTACTCTGAAAAATATTATGGGAACAACCATTATGAAGGACCTGATGCGCAACATGGTACCCATGTAGCCGGAATTATTGCAGGATCTCCGCAAGGGGAAGAAATTCAATATGGTATAGCTGAAAAAGTGGCTAAAATAATGACTGTTAGGATGGTTCCTAATGGAGATGAAAGAGATAAGGACGTAGCCAATGCTATTAAATATGCTGTAGATAATGGAGCTAAAATTTTAAATATGAGTTTCGGAAAACCAGTTTCTCCGGGAAAAGAAGTTGTATGGGATGCATTTAAATACGCCGAAAGTAAAGGAGTTCTTTTAGTAAAAGCTGCAGGAAACGAAAATGAAGATATTGGAATACACCCTGCATATCCAACAAATTTTAAGAATTTGACTGATACCATACCATTTGTAAATAATGTTATTGTTGTAGGGGCAAGTACCAATAGAAATAACGAGTTGAGAGCTAATTTCTCAAACTTTAATAGAAGCAGAGTTAATCTATTTGCACCCGGTGAAGAAATTTATTCAACAGTTCCCAAAAATAAATATGCCTATCTCCAGGGAACATCAATGGCATCTCCGGTAGTTGCAGGTGCGGCAGCCGTTTTATTGGCTTATATGCCGAATTTAAAGCCTCATCAGATCATAGAGGCTCTGGTAAAATCAGTTAATTCCAATATTGAAAATAATTTCGATAGTTTTTCTCAGGCAGGAGGGGTTATTGATCTGAAAAAAGCAGCAATGTATGCTTACACGAATTATTATAAAAATGTGGGACAAGATAAAAAAGTAAAAAAACAAAAATATAAGATTAAAAAAAAGTAATTATTTAAGTTGATATATTTTCCTTTCAGGCAAAGTAACAGAGTGCTTATTCAAAATACATTATTAATTCAATCCAAATCTTTGCCTGATTTTAGAATGTTACATACAATTAATGAAATGGAAACTATTTCGTTTTACAAAGTATGTAAATGTCATGATGATGAGACTATCTCAGAAGATAGCCTCTTTTTTATGACACATCATTAATGATTTGCAATTTTGCAGGCTACTGACTGAATATGATACAGTATTTCATAATCAAATCCATAGAGCTGATTATTTTTAATCGGTTTTTATATATTGTATTCATTTTTTATACTATTCAAAGTGTTTCTTAAAAATTATAATAGCATCATTGTAGATTTTAAAATAAACGATAACATAAGTGTAAATTATTACTATTTTTGTGATAAAGATCTATTTAATTACTTGGTGTATTAGGTTCTATAATGATTTTTTAATTTGAATTTTGATCTGATCTTACTTTTGGTTTGAAATTTCAGATCAAACTATCTATATAAATTAAATTTATAAAAACATGAGATTCTATTTCCTTATTTATCTTCTTATTCCCATTTTTTCTTTTACCCAAAATTTGCAGACCCAAATAGTAGAGGATAGGATTAAACAGCTTAAAGGGCGGGAGGCTACAAATGAATTTGAAGAAAAACAATTGATTATACTCTATAATGAGCTTTATGACATGTCCAAAGAAATAGGCCATAAGAAGGGAATGCTTATTTCATTAGTAAGTTTGGCTGTTACTTATATAAACAAAAACGATACTCATAAATGTTTAAAGGCTGTTGGTGAAGGAATTATTTTAGCTGAACAATTGAAGGATTATGTTAATTATACTCAACTGTTAGACTGTAAAGGCCAAGCTTTATTGCAGGCGGGAAATTATTCTGATTCCCGTACGTATTTTTCGAAGGCACTCAAAATGTCTGATATGATACGGGACAAAGATTCTATGAATGCTCTTAGATCAATGACCTTTAATGCTCTTGTATTATATTCAAGAGCATTAGATAAAGAGTTTAAAACTGCAGCTTATAAAGACTCAATACTGTTTTTTGGGAAACAGAGCTATAATGCAGCGATACAAATATCTGAAAAAATACTCCAAAGAAAATTTATTGCTGGCCAGTCTGCCCTATTGTTAGGGAATATATATATGGAAGAAGGGAATGCCACATATGGTGATAAATATTTTAATATAGGTGAAAAATTGTTTATGAATTATCACGATAAAAGGCCATTAGCATCTTATTATAATGACATTGGAGTTATAAAATTTAAAAATGGTTATGATGATCAGGCTTTAGAATATTATAATAAAGCATTGGACTTAGCCCAAAAGTTTAATGCTCCGGAAGTTAATATAGCCATCTTTGAAAACTTGGTAAAATATTATAAGAAAAAAGGAGATACTAAAAAAGAGCTTTACTATTTGGAGAGAAGTAAAGTGTTGACTGACAGTTTATCTGGAATCCATAAAAAAGCTTTGGTAATGCAAGGGAAGGAGGATATTAAGCTAATCAGTAAACAGAAGAAGTCAGGTGTCGGTTTTTTGCCCCTGTTTTTAATACTATCAATTGTTTTGATTTGTGCAATCTTTTTTTATATATACCGCAAAAATAAGGCTAAAAGCTCTATAGGAAAGTTTGATGCAATAGAGGACTATGGAAAAAAACAAATCGATGAAGATCAGATTGCATTGTTATTAATGTTAGCCAAAAGTAATGACAAACAGTTTCTAATTATGTTTCAGGAAATATTTACAGATTTACACAAGGAGCTTTTAAAATTTCCGGAGCTGACCTCTGCAGATTTGGAGATGTGCGCTTATCTTAAGCTTAATATTCAGACTAAAGAAATAGCTACTTATAAAAAAGTATCTATTGGTGCTGTGGATAATAGAAAATATAGGATAAGAAAAAAACTGAATTTATTACCTGAGACTGATCTCTATAAATGGATTAATACTATTAATTCCAAAGATCAGTAAATTTATAGTTCCCTGCTTAAACTTATTTTGAAGATTGGATATTATTACAAATAACAGAGCTTATATATGGGAATCTGTAAATGGGTTTTTATTTAAATAATTGAAAATCAGCATTTAGGTGCTTATGATTAAGTCTTGTGAGATGAGGTGTTAGATATTGTGGGGTGTTTTTTTATTACCAATGATTGTGTTCCATATACTTTTGTTAAAATTTTTAAAAGATGAAAAACAAAATTATATGTAACGTATTGTTAATAATGTCAATTTCTGCTTATTCTCAGGTTGGTATTAATACCAGTAATCCCAAAGCTTCATTGGACGTTGTGGCTAAACTTTCTGATCCAAACAGTCCAGATGGTTTTATCGCTCCTCGATTGACTGGGGATGAGCTTTTTGCAAAAAATGCGATTTATGGTATGGATCAGTTAGGAGCGATAATCTATGTCACTACGGCCCCAGCTGCAGCCAACCAAATTAATGATACTAAAGATGTAAAAACAATTGGTTATTATTATCATAACGGTACAAAATGGATGAAAATGGAAGGGTCAGGAGACCCAACTACAGATGCATTCGTAGATGATCCAGAAAATGGTATGGTAAAGATAGGAACAACCTCCCAAGGAACAGTTAGAAACCCACTTACAGATTTTGTAATTAAAGATAATGGAAACGTAGGGGTTGGAGTTTTAAACCCAAATACAAAATTGGATATTGAGGGTAATTTAAGAATTGGAAAAGTTAATTCAGCTAGTAGTTCTAATAATCTCAGTACATTGGTAAGAGATAATACCACTGGAGAAGTAAAATCTATAATTTCTTCGAGCGGAAATACATTTGCCTTCAATTATATGACATATAATTTATCAAATGTTAATAAAGACTGGGTTAATAATTTTGACACAAAAATTTCAACAGTTGATTATACATTAGTTATTGTTGGATATAGTTTTAATCAACAAGAGCTTATTTCATCTACAACATCTCTAGGAAAATCCTTTTATAATCCTGTTAATGTCTATGCTTTTCAATCAAATAATACATGGAGATTATCAGCAGATTATAATGGTGGAGCTAGCTCTAATAATGGAACTTGGACAATAAATTGTCTTATAATTAATAACTCTTCTATAAAATCATTACCTCAGGCCACTTTTAACTTAGGAGGAGCAAATACTGGAAGTGCCACAAATCAACCAGTAGGATTATAACTTAATTAGCCTCTCTATTTAGTGCGATTTTTCCTGAATAGGAGAGGATTTGAGATGTTATATTAAGAAATAGAAAATCTATACAATAATAAAAGGTATAGAATAATTTAAAATTAGGAAATAAAAAAATATATTTATTATGAAAACTTTAATATTATACCTTTTGATGGTATTATCAGTAGGCTGTGCTTCACAAAATACACAAAATACACAAAATGATTCAGATGAAAATGGTAGAAATCAGGAATTCATTCAGCAGAGATCGAATGAAGCGACTGGTAAAAACATTTACCAAGGTTCAGGAATAAAAATTTATCAAGGTAAGTAATTTAAAAATGAATGAGTTTTAAAATAAATATATTTTCCAACTCATTCATTTATCATCACAAAAAGAAAGGTTACCCTTTGTTTGGCTTTAAAACATAATTTAGTAGGAATTGGTGTGTATTTGCAGAGTTGGACTAATAGTGGTTACTGAATTTACTGTTGGAAATTTTAATTACAGCAAACAACGATCTTACCCTATCCAGAACCGATTAAATTTTCGTTTTGAGATGTTCACACTTGTGAAGATTCTAAAAATACAAATTGAAATAAAGGCTGTAAAGTATATTCTTTACAGCTTTTTGCAGTATAGAAGAGGTTTAGATAGACGTGAAGCCGAACTATTCTACATACATAATCTTTTTACTTCTCCTTTGTGCAGCAGATTCAGATTAAGAAACTGTTTATAGAAAAGATTCTCATCTATTATTTCCTTTGCTGCCTCCTAAAATAATAGCAATCTCCGTAACTCGATTGAACATGATCATTCATACATCGTATAAACGAAATGTTTCAGGCTTGATTCTCTAGAGTTAGTACATATCTGTACGATTGTCATAAGTATTTAATTTTTTACACTCTGTGATCTATGAAATGGGAGATTATATATCCATACTCTGGAATATAATAAGAAAATATGCTGGGAAGTTTTGCAATAAAAGTTGATTCCAGAAATTGTTTGGTAAAGTTAGGTTCAGAAACGAAATCAACAATTTTTATGGCTTACTTTTTAAATAGATCTGCAGATTAGGAAATACATGCAGATAAAATATTTGTTTAAGATATATAATTACAAGCACATTAGCCGTCAGAGATTGATTTTAACACCCTTGTAAAATGTTGATAATCTTAATTAATCCTAATATTTAGAAAGGTATTAGGCAATGTTAGGCTTGTATTAAGTATTGTTAGTTTTTTTTTTTTGAATCAAATTCACGAAATTGTATTTTTGATAAAAATTAATGCTAAAAATTACACAATTATCTGTTAAAATGATTTAAATATATTTAATCTTAAATAAATATGAGAAAAATAACATTATCCTTATTATTGATAACAGGGATCTGCATTCAGACTACGATGAGTGCACAAACCAAAGCTGCTAAAATAGCAATGAACAATACAGACAAAGGATTAGATCTTAGCTTAATGGATACTTCGGTACGCCCTCAGGATGATTTTTATAACTATGTGAATGGGACATGGATGAAAACAGCAAAAATTCCATCTGATAAAGCGACTTGGGGAAGCTTCAATAAATTAGCTGAGGATACAGATAACAATTCCATGACTATCCTGAACTCTATTTTGAAAGATAAGTTTGCAGACGGAAGTGAAGGAAAAAAAATTCAGGATCTATACGCTTCTTACATGAATATGCAAAAGAGAAATACTGACGGTATTAAACCCATTCAGGAAAATTTGAGTAAAATTGATGCTATCAAAAACATGATTGATCTTCAGAACTATATAGTTTCTGTAACAAAAGAAGGAGAAAACGTTTTCTACGGATGGGGAGTAGATGCTGACCTGAAAGATTCTAATATGAATGCTGTTTACCTAGGAGGTGCAGCTCTAGGATTAGGAAGAGACTACTACCAGAAAGTAAATGAAACAAATACAGAAACTATTGCTGAATATCACAAATATGTAGCTTCAATGTTGACGGAATTAGGGTATAAAAATGCAGATGCAGTAGCAAGAGGAATTATCGATTATGAAAAAAGTATTGCAAAAACATACCTGACAAATGAGCAGAGCCGTGACAATACCCTTCGGTATAATCCTCAAACAATGGCTGAACTTTCAGTTTTGGTAAAAGAAGTGGATATTCCTGCCTATCTTAAAAAAGTAGGGGTAAATACAGACAGAGTGATTATTGGAGAATTGAATTACTATAAAACTTTCAATAAACTGGTCAATGCTCAGAATCTTCCAATCATTAAGGATTATTTGAAATTCCACATGATTAACGGAAGCGCTTCTTACCTAAGTGAAAAATTAGGAGATATGAAGTTTGCATTCTATGGTAAATACCTAAGAGGCCAGCAGGAGCAAAGATCCTTGAACAAAAGAGGATTTGAATTAATCAACGATACTCTTGGAGAAGCTTTCGGTAAATTATATGTTGACAAATACTTCCCGGCTGAAGCTAAAGCCCAGATGGCAGAAATGATTGATTACTTAAAGAAAAGTTTTGCTGTTCACATTAATAACCTGACTTGGATGTCATCTACAACCAAAGAGAAAGCAAGACAGAAACTGAACAAATTCATAATAAAAGTAGCTTATCCGGACAAATGGAAAGATTATTCAAAACTAGATATCATTTCTGAAGCAAAAAGAGGTACATTATACAAAAACTTTCAAAATATCGCGGAGTGGCAATACAACAGGGAATTGGCTAAAATCGGAAAAACGGTTGATAAAACAGAGTGGGGCATGACACCACAGACTGTAAATGCTTATTACAACCCGGTATATAACGAAATCGTATTCCCAGCTGCAATCCTTCAGCCACCATTCTTCAATCCTAAAGCTGATGCAGCGGTGAATTTTGGAGGAATTGGTGCTGTTATCGGACACGAAATGAGCCATGGATTTGATGATTCAGGAGCACAGTTTGATGCAGAAGGTAATCTTGTAGATTGGTGGGCTCCTGAAGATAAGGCAAACTTCGAAAAAGCAACCAAAGCACTTGCCTCCCAGTACGACAAATACGAGCCGGTTAAAGGAACGTTTGTAAACGGTACTTTCACAAATGGAGAAAATATTGCTGACTTAGGAGGAGTGAACATGGCTTATGATGCTCTTCAGATGTATTTAAAAGATAAAGGAAACCCAGGGAAAATCAGTGGATTTACTCAGGATCAGAGATTTTTCCTAAGCTGGGCAACGGTCTGGAGAACGTTATCAAGTGAGAAATATATGATTGATCAGGTGAAAACTGACTCGCACTCTCCAGGATACTTCAGAAGTTTTGCTCCTCTAATCAACGTTGATGCTTTTTACAAAGCATTCGATGTGAAAAAAGGAGACAGATTATACAAAGCCCCAGAAGAAAGAATCAACATCTGGTAAAAATAATAACCGCCTAATAGCGGTTATTATTTCAATAATTACTTTTTTTTAATATAGTTCTTTAGATGTTCTCTTTAAGCAAGAGCTTTATTTACTTTTTTGTATTGGATGTGTGACCTATCGTTTCTTTATCACTTGTGGTTGTATAAAAGGTATACAATATTCATTTCTGGTTACTAGTATCTTTCTTTATTACTTTTTAAATACGCTAAATAAATGATGAAATTTTTACAATTGTATTTATTATTATTTTTTGTTTTTATATTTTCTCAGAGTCCGGGAGATGTAAAGGTGAAAGATCAATTAGGAAGCGAAAACTTGAATGTAAGCTATAGTAAAGATTTAGACGCCAAGGGCTGTCTGTCTCTTCATGTGCAATATCCTGTATTGAAAAGCACAAGCAGTTATGAAGTGGCTTAAGTTGCCTATAACTCACCAATTGGTCTAAATCAGGGAACTCCTGTTAATGCAAATTATGATGATTTATGTGCACTCAAACTGGATCTTCCTTTTAAGTTTTGTTTTTTTTTATCAGCACTTTGAGGCTGTTGTCATAGGTTCTAATGGAATGATTACTTTTAATACTGATTAGATAGGGAATATTAATTATCCTAATGTACAATGGCCGAATCCTGATCCGGGACTTGCTAAAAATTCTATTTTGGGGGGGTATCAAGACCTTGTTTTTTCTGCCGGCGATTCCTCTGAAATTTACTATTCCATAGTAGGAAATGCTCCGTACAGAAAATTTGTGATCAGTTTTTATGAAGGAAGGGTAGCAGGATGTACAGAGCGGTCTTCTTCGCAGATTGTTTTGCATGAAACCACGAATATTATTGAAGTTTTTGTAGATAAAAAAATGCTGCCCTGCTCAACCAGAAAATTTGAAAATGCACTGATTGGAATAATAAATGCAGACGGCACAGCAGGCTATTCTCCGGCTATGAGAAATACGGGGGTATGGCAGGCTTCACAGGAAGGCTGGAAGTAAAGTTATGCAAAGTTGAAACTTTGCACATGATAAGATTTAAGGACATAAGTAGAAACGACATTAACGAAAATAACTATCACACACTTGAATCTATAATAGCGAAGGCGGAAAATACTTTTGTTGAACTGCCACTACCACCACTAAGGGCTATTCTTGATGAAAGTTTTGATAAAGGATTTTTGAATATTAATAAAGAAGAGCATATAATGTTTTTTGGAGCAAATACTGAAGTAAAAGTAAATGTGCATGATAAAGAATTTAATTTAGGTTATATGAGATCATATGTTTTTGATCCTTTTATATCAAACATGGAAGAAATCAAAAATAAAAAAGCAAAAGAAATTTTTATTACTAATAAATCAGGTAAGAGAAAAGTAGGATTCTATGACGTTTACGAAATTCCTGGAGATAATTGAATAATATTTTATATAATCAATCTCACAAAACGATAATCATGATTAAATATAATTCCGCCGAAAATAATAATGTTTTGGATATTCCTCAATTAAGTAAACTATGTCTTACAAAGACTGAATACATTAGAAAAAAAAGTGATTCCCAATTAAAGAATAACTATTATCAAGCGGTAAAAAGTTTTTTTGACTGGTATACAACCTACTGTGATTCTATTCTTAAAAAAAAATATACAAATGATAAAATTGCGGAAACCTTATTTGTGTTAACATCAAAAAATCAACAACATTGGAAAGAATATCTAATTAAAAGTATTTATGTGTCAAAAGATTATGTAGAACATTTAAATAGTAAAATTACAAAAGATAATATTTCTATTTACGAACATACATTATCAAGTTTAATAACTGATTTGGAATGGTTAATAGCTAATTATGAAGTAAATTGTAAAAATTAGTGTCAAGTATTTCACTTAAGCGTTGGAGAAGAACTGATTTAAGTCCAACTGACATTTATTCTGCAGCAAGAACTCTTTTTTTTATTGAAGAGTTTAGTAATATTGAAGATTTATATTTAAGAGATTTAAAACCAAATGTGATGTTTCAAATAAGACAGTTGCTTGAAATTTTTGGAAAAAATATTGTAGGCTATTACTCTATAACACATAATAATCAACCAGTAAAAAAGTTTACTCAAATTGCCTGGGATTTTATAGATGAAGAATGTAAAAAAGATATATCAAGAATTAAATTACCTTTCGAAATAAAAACTATTACACTACTAAATTCTTGGGCAAATGATTTTGTTCATACTACCTTTTTGCATAATAGTTATATACAGTATTTTGCTATAAAAATGTTAAATGTATTGTTTTCGTCTTCAACTTCAACTTCAACTTCAACAAAAGGTATAACCATTTACAATGGTTGTAAAATAGAAAAATACGACATTGCAGATATTACTATATCTAACTACAACTCATTAAAAGATGATTTTAAAAATTTCTTATTAACAAAAAAACAAGGAATTGAAATAAATTGGATGCCGATAGATAAGGTAGGTGCATATATATTAAGTGTATAAAATATTATTCTCAAAAAACGATTCAATGGAGAAAAAAAATATCAAAATGTGTTCTTATTGTAACCTTTTACCGCTACGCTAAGATTCTTGACAGTTATACTAATGAAGAAGTAAAAAAATGGGAATTAAAAAATAATATTTACGCAAATAGATTGCGTAATAGGTATGTATTTTTGTCTTAATATTTATCAAAGTAAAAATTTATATTAATAGAATGGCTTGCGAATATCATATAGTTTGAATTGACGAAATGCATTTATTTAAAAGTCAACACAGAATAAAAAACATATCTCAAATTAAATGAATACACTAAAAATGGATGAATGGACTGAAGGAGAAAAGGCAAATAATAATTTTTTCGGCAATGCTGTTGGAATTGATATGCAACTTGACGAACTGAAAATATATCTTAAAGAAGTTCACAATTTTATTGAAATCACTCACATAAACCTTCAATCTGACAGAATGCAGGGTTTGGATAGCGAGACACTAGAGAATTTAAGTTATCATTTCGAGCACACACAAGGAGAAATTTTAAGAAAATCAATTATTATATCGATAGTTATTTTATTGGAAGCCGAAATCGATACATACTGTGAAGACTTTAGGAAACATAAAAAATTATCAATAGGTTACAATAATTTTAAAGGTGACTTGCTTGACAAATTCAAGACATTTACTTCCAAACTATTGCAGTCTGACTTCGACTTTCAAGGAATACTTTGGCAAGACATTGTTGGACTTTATGAGATTAGAAATTCATTAGTTCATAACTGCGGACTTGTTTCAGACTTTGGAAAAAGAAAGACAATCGAGAATTTTATTTGTAGAAACAAATCATTTGAAATTGATGACAACGAGAGAATAATTATTTCGCACCAAGCCTGCCTCGACAGTATCAAAATTGTTGAGACATTTTTCAATGAAATAACAGACTTTGCTTTGAGAGTATTTCCGGACAGACATCACTATATTGACAATGGAACAGAACCTTTTTAGCTTTGCAAGAAAACCTACCGCTACAGGCATTTGACAAAAGTGGTGGTTCATTGTCCGCATACAGTTTTTATGGTTAATCAAAGTTTGGTTCCGCACATCAACATCTATGATGAAAATCCCAACTTTCGCCAAGCGTCGAACTATTATAATTGCGACTAAAATCTCAAAAAATGATACAAATGAAGAAATAAAAAACATGGCAGTTAAAAAATAATTTTTAAGTAAATAGATTGCGTGGTAGGAGCGTATTTTTGGATTAAATAAATTATATAGTATTTAACCAAATTGTAGGTAACAATTTAATTACTAGTTTAGCAGACGCACCATTAATTATCGAAAATTTTATTAATCAGTAGATGAAAGCTTTGAATCATAATAAAGGAAAATCAATAAATTCAATTCCTGATTTGTCAAATTCAGAAAAATTTTCTTTAATGATTGAATCTAAAAATTCAACAGGTATCACTGTTCCATATCCTAAATTATCATAATTACCTTCGCCAGTTGGTAAATATGATGAAATGCCAATAATTTCTCCCTTATTATTAATTACAGGTCCTCCACTGTTACCAGCTCTAATTTTTGCTGTTATTAACATGAGATTTTCCTTTAACCAAAAATCTTGCGCTATTGCAGCAACAGTTCCTACTGAAGGCGTGTATCTTGAAGATATAGTAGCAACTTCACTTGTTTGAAACGAATGAAAACCTGGAACATTTGGAAATCCAATTGCAAGTACTTTGTCAAGAGTCTCTCCCTTACCGGACATTAAAAATGTTTCTGAAAATTGTAGATGGTTATCATTAAATTGAATAAATACTAAATCAATTTCCTTTTTTTTGTGGACATAAAATGTAGATTCTTTTAATTCTTCTTTAGAAACATTCTTTATTGCAATCTTTCTTGCTCCGTCAAAACAATGTTTAGCAGTGGCTATACCATTATGATAATTAAATGTAGTGCCTATAGACTGGTCTCCATTTTCAGTTATATTTAGTAATGGTTGTACTTTGTTAGAGGCATATTTATTAACATATGAGAACCAAATACTAGAGAATTATATGTTATATTGATAATATCTTTTGAAAGCGCAACCCTCAAATTAGCAAGAGTTTCTTCTACATCAAATGGCATAAAGTAGTACATATCTTCACTTGGAGGACCATATCCCTTTCTATTTAAATTCAGTACGTGATTTTCAGTAAGTATTTCACAAATTTTTGCAATGAAAATAGGTTGTGGAAATTCTGTAGGTTTAAACTTATCTTGGTAATATGTGCAAAATTCAAAAACCTTACGTGGTTCTATAATTCTGGTATTTCCCTCAATTTTGTAATTACAAAAAAATAAAAGCATTTCGCTAATCAAATCAGGATAAAAATCAGGATATTTATGAAATGGTATCATTAAATTAAAATTGTTTTTTATAAATGTAGATTAATCACTAATGATTGTTAACTACCTAACGCTTGAAGAGTACAATATTTTTATCTTGATGATTTTTATCACTCATCGATTTTATATTTCTTTATATCGAAATCAAAGTCAAAAAGTTCTTTTGGTGAAATACCAAAAGCTGAAGACATTTTTAACATTGTTTCTATTGTGGGATTACCTTTACCATTTTCAAACTTATTATAATTACTTGAATCAAATGTCGAATTTTGTGCTACTTCATCCATCGAATTGTACTTGGCAGCACGAATCCTTTTTAAATTTTCTGAGAACTCTAGCATAAATAATCTTAAAACTTCTTTGCTATCCATAATTTAACTATTAAAAAGCAATTTTGGATTTTTGAATAGAAAATTCATGGTAATATATTACCATATATTAAATTAAATCAATATATTTGTAAAATAGGTTACAATAAATGTAACTTTGCGATACTTCAACGAAATATTAGAAGCTATTGCTTAGAATCTCTAACTGAAACTGGTACTTTAAAGCAACGAGACGATAAGCAGGAAGCTCACGACCTAGGCGTGGGCTCTCTTATCTGTTGCACGGTATACCAGTACCTCAGTTTGGATAATGTAGAGTCCCATGCCGTTTTTTTAATGCAGTTCTGCTTTTCTACAATTATCTTTTTATTCTAAGCCGCTTTACAAAATAGAGGTATACTGATACGGTACAATGGGGTGTACAATCCATTGCGGCTTTAGGGCTTTCACGGGAACACAGATTTCATTCATATTCATATTTGACCTTGTAAGGAGGGGCTTTATGCTTTGTCCTGGGTTCCTCCTACATGGTTTTTGAAATGGGTATTTACACTAAAAAACATTGAAAAATAAAGAAATGGCTGTTGAATCGGGTAGGATGAAGGGAGGTAATCTACAGGGTATTGAGGAATTCTTTCAGAGTAACGATCTAATTGCAGTGAAAGGGATGCTCAGTTTCATAATGCAATATGCGGTAAATGGGAAAGACTGGTTGAAGGAAGAACCTTCTGTCGTTTTGAAGTTTTATGAATCACTGCGCTTATTGATCCATGAAGGTGATAGGATAAGCAGGAAGGCAGGGAAATGGAAAGTGAAGGAAGGGGAAGGAGTGGGCTCATTACTAATGATGGGTGCTCTGTCTCACGAAGAATATGAAAATCCACTCTTGGTTTTTGAAAGAGCTTTTGAGGAATATAATGTTCGGGAGTTTGATTACTTTATTTCCGGAATTGTCTATTACTCACTTAGAGTCTATAGATATGGGCCGGAAGGGAATCTGGTTGGACCTTATATCCATTTGAATAGAATGCTTGATGCGGCATATATTATTCTTCAGAGAGGAATTCAGAAGCGTAAGAATGGAGGGGGAAAGAATAAGAAACGAAATAAAAGGAAATAGAAAGGACAATTTAACAGCAGGAAGTAAAGACAAAAAAATAGAAAAATAAAACCATAGGAAAATGAAAAAGCCCTTTCCATAAAAGTTGACCGCTTGGCAGGAAAGAGCATTGTCTAATAAATTAAACTTATTCAAAAGTATGAAAAAAAACTTTTGCAGCCTGAGTCATGTTCAAATGGCTTTTGGGCTGGTATTGCTGATGTCTTGTTCAGCAATAGGACAGGTACGTGAGATTTCAGGTACCGTCATAGGGAAATCAGGTGCTTTAATCGGGGTTTCAGTATTTCAGGAAGGAACGGATCAGAAAGTTGTAACGGGTAGTGCAGGTGGCTATACAATAAAGGTTACCGGTAAAAATCCGGTACTGGTATTCAGGTATGATGAGTATCCGCTTAAAAAGGTGAAACTGGAAGATAGCGATGGTGTGGGTGAGGGAAATCGTATCGGTGAAAATAATACGCAGGGAAAGAAGATAATTAACGTTACCCTTAGCGGGAATTCTGAAGATACGTCTTTTGATAAAACCCAGGTAACAGGAATTGGAGAGATCGTGCTGAATGCGGGGTATTATAAAGTGAAAGAGAAGGAGAGTACAGGAAGTATTGCAAGGGTGGGAGCTAAGGAGATCGGAAATCAGCCCGTAACCAATGTCCTGTCAGCAGTACAGGGAAGAGTGACAGGAGTAAGCATTACCCAAAGCTCGGGAGTGGCAGGAGGCGGGTACGATATCCAGATCCGGGGTAGAACAGTTTGCGGAATCTGACCAATAGTGTGGTGGATGGCAATCAGCCTCTTTACGTAATTGATGGAGTTCCCGTAGGAGGGCAGTTGAACTCAGCTTTTTCGGTGGGGGTAATTCCACTGAAGAATATCAGTCCGCTGAATGCCATCAGCCCTAATGATATAGAGAGTATTGAAATCCTTAAAGATGCAGATGCAACAGCTATTTATGGATCGAGGGGAGCTAATGGGGTGGTGCTGGTGACAACTAAAAAAGGAAAGAAAGGGAGACTGGGCGGGATGATCAGTACTGCATACAGCATAAGCAGTGTGGGAAGCCGTATGAAAATGATGGATACAGAGCAGTATCTTGCTATGCGCAGAGAGGCCTATATGAATGATGGAATATCGGGATTTCCTGCCAATGCATATGATGTCAATGGAGTATGGAATCAGAGCAGGTATACCAATTGGCAGAAGGAACTGATAGGGAAGACAGCGGCAGGAAGCACCACTCAGGCAAGCCTTAGTGGCGGGACAGAAAATAGCAGTTTTTTAGTAAGCTTTTCCCACAATGACCAGACAATGGTATTTCCCGGTGACTTTCACTATAAGACCAATATATTGAATTCCTCATTCAGTCACAGCTCGGTGGATAAAAGATTCAGGATAGAGGCTTCCAATATGTTTTCATCACTTTCCAATAATGTCGTCAATACAGATCTTACATTAAAAGCACTAAGCCTGAGTCCCAATGCTCCGGCGCTTTATACAGCAGGTGGGAGCCTGAACTGGGAGAACAATACCTTTACCAATCCATTAGCGGCTTTGGAGAGTACCTATTCGAATAAAGTATTGCAATGGAACTCCAATGTGAATCTGTCATACCGGTTTGGAAAGACTTTGTATTGAAAGCCAATGGCGGGGTTAATTATCAGAATCTGGAAGAGCTTTCCTTACAGCCCAGTAGCATGTACAATCCTTCTTATGGAATGACTTCAGCAAATTCCTCTGCTTCCAAGAGCAGCAATACCATGTTCTCCTATATCATAGAACCTCAGCTTTCATGGGCGAAAAAGCTAGGACATCATGAGCTTGATATTCTGATAGGAACTTCTTTTCAGCAGACAACAACAAAACTGTCTTCAATGACAGGGGTAGGTTTTGCAAGCAATGCCCTTATTGGAAACATTGGGGCTGCTTCAACGAAGATCATCTCCAATCAAGTAGTGAATCCCTATAAATATGCGGCCATCTATGCCCGAATCAATTATAAATGGAAAGATCGGTATATACTGAATATAACCGGACGGCGTGATGCATCAAGCAGGTTTGGGCCTTCGAACAGGATCGCGGATTTGGAGCGGCGGGTCTTGCCTGGTTATTTACAAAAGAACCGATGTTTAGCTCATGGAAATGGCTGAGCTCAGGGAAGGTACGGGCAAGCTATGGGGTCACAGGAAGTGATTTTATAGGGGATTACCAGTTTTTGAATACCTACACGATAGGGGACTCGAATTATGACGAGGTAACAGGGCTTTATCCGTCAAGGCTTTATAACCCTGCTTATAGCTGGGAAAAGACAAGAAAGCTGGAAACAGCTCTTGAGCTGGGATTTCTAAAGGACAGGATCATGTTGACCACAGCTTTCTACAGGAACCGTTCAACGGATCAGCTGGTAGGAATTCCCCTGCCATCTATAACAGGTTTCTCAAATGTGACGGCCAACCTTGGTGCTACCGTTGAAAACAGAGGCTGGGAGCTGTCGCTTAATGTCAATGTTTTGAGATCAGCTCTTGTAAGATGGGAAACCGGATTTAATCTGAGTATTCCGGAAAACAAGCTGATCGCATTTCCGGGACTGGAAGGTTCTACCTATGCCAATACTTATAAGGTAGGGTATCCCACCTCAATGGTACGGGTGTTTGAGTATGAGGGGATTGATCCGGTTACGGGCCAGTACAGCTTCAAAGACTTTAATGGAGACGGGAAGATAACAGCCCCGGCAGATGCACAGGCCATAGAAAACATAGGCATGAAATATTACGGAGGCTGGCAGAACCAGATCTCCTATAAAAATATAAGCCTTTCGTTTCTGCTGTATTTCGTAAAACAGAGAAACTGGAACTATATACGGGGGATGGCCGTACCGGGCACTATGAACAATATGCCTGTTGATTTTCTGAATGTATGGTCAGCGGATAACCCAGGAGGAATGATAATGCCTTACTCAGCAGGTGGGAATGCAACTGTTAACGGACTGACAGCGAATCTTAGAAATAGCACGGCAGCCATAGGGGATGCCTCTTTCATCAGGCTTAAAAACGTGCAGCTTAATTACAGAATAGAGGGGCGGGACAGTTTCTTTAAGGATGCAGTACTCTATGTACAGGGGCAAAATCTCTGGACATGGACTAAATACTTTGGATTGGACCCTGAGTTCAGTGTAGCGGGATATCTTCCGCCGCTTAAAACCTTTGCTTTTGGGATACAGTTTAACTTTTAAATATCAAATCATGAAATACAATACTCATAGAATAATAGGGGCAGGACTCATTTTTCTGATATTCCTGTCCGGTTGTGAAAAACTGGTGGAAATTGATCTGCCCATGGACCAGATCAATACCGCTGCTGTGTTTGAAGATACCCACACAGCAGAGGCTGCATTGGCTAATTTGATGGCAGAAATAAGGGATAACTCCATGTTTTCGGGAGGAAGTAACGGCCTCGCAGCCTTTTTATCAAGCTATACTGATGAACTGGATGCCTACTTCATCAATAATATCAATGCAGCCCAGGATATTTATCATAACCAGCAGCTTTCAGGGAATATCAGCGTGGAACTGATATGGCGCAATGCCTATAAAGAAATTTATACCGCCAACTCCATTGTTGAGGGGCTGGAGAGGTCTTCATCCATACCGGTGAAGGACAGGCAGCGTATTGCCGGAACGGCTCTCTTGGTGCGTTCAATGATCTATTTTAATCTTCAGCGTTTATTTGGAGATGTACCTTACACGGAAACAACTGATTTTACAATCAATAAAAGCCTTCAGAGGATGCCGGAAAATCAGGTGCTGGATCACCTTGAAAAGGACCTTCTGAAATCTGCAGCTATGCTGGATGATGAGTATACATCAACAGAAAGGCTATATCCTAACCGTAAAGTGGCACAGCTGGTTTTGGCTGAAGTGTATCTGTCCCGACAAAAGTGGGCGGAGGCAGAACAGATGGGGAAGGAGGTGATCAACAGCCCAATGTATAGTTTTGAGGAGGATGTAAAGAAAGTGTTTTTAAATACAGGGAAACATATCCTTTGGCAGATGAAACCTCAGAATGAAAATGATGGCACCGCAGAGGCTTTGCAGTATTATTTTACCAATGCTGCACCTTCTTCCTATGCGCTTTCCGCGGATCTTATGGCCTCTTTCTCTGATGCAGACCTTAGAAAGCAGTTCTGGACACTTCCTGTGAGTTTTAACGGAAAGACATGGAACAGGGCCTATAAGTATAAAAACCTCGCCCCCAATACGACAGAGTATTCGGTTCTTTTCAGGTTGGAAGAGGGATATTGTATTCTGGCTGAAGCGATGGCCCGGCAGGGAAAACTCGCAGAAGCCACTGTTTATCTTAACCGTATAAGACAAAGAGCAGGTCTTGCTGCTGTTACAGCAGGGCTAACGCAGGAAATGTTTCTTAATGAACTCCTGGAGGAAAAGCGGCGGGAATTCTTTACGGAGAAAGGACAACGGTTCTTTGATCTGAAAAGAATGGGAAAGCTGCAGAAGCTTACCGCCCTAAAATCTAACTGGAAGCCTTACCACAGGCTTTGGCCCATACCCCTTAATGAACTCTTACTCAATCCTAATTTAAATCCTCAGAATGAAGGCTATTAAACTATTATACATCATGATCCTGCTTTTTTCTATAGACGCGATCAGCCAGACGGTTAAAAAAGACAGGTTTAATCCAAGGTATCACAATCTCCGGTATACGATAATGTTTCCGGAAACATCACCCGACGGAAAGTGGACCGCATTCCGGAAGACCTATGAGGAAAGCAGGGACACCATTGTTTTGGTAGATCGTAAAAAGCCTGAGAACGTGAAACAGTATGCAGGGGTAACCAAATTTCATTTTACAGGCCGTTCAAATCTTCTTTAATAAGAAAGGGCAGTGCTGAAATGATTAATCTTAATTCAGGAGTGAGTAAAAGCTGGAATCAGATCGTCAGTTCAGAATTTGTAAAGTCTCAGAATACATGGTTGGTATTACGGGGAACTTCATCTTCAGGGGCTGATCTGGAAATCTGGAAGGAGGGAGATCTGGCAGACAGCTATAAAAATGTTACAAGCTTTTTTGTAAATGGGAGTGATGTGTTTTTTGTGAAAAAGGAAGCCGGGAAAAACATGCTGTATGATCTGCGGAAGCCGGAAAAAGCAATCTATTCAACTGATCAGAAAATACTGGATTGCAGATGGTCGGACAAGGGGGGCAGTGCATGGATTACAGAAAAAAATGGAAAAACGGATCTGGTTTATATTAGCAAAACCCAAGAGGCATTTCATCTGAGCAGTGATAAGAGCCGGGACTTTAAAGCGGCCACAATTTCCCGGCTGGGAACCGGAGAGCGTTTTCTTGTCAGGCTCACCTATGGTGATGATCCAGATAAGCTTCCCGGTAATCCTGACATATGGAATGCGGATGATCATAAACTTGAACTGAAGTTTCATGGTGGGGAGTCGGAAGAAATAGCAGTCTGGGATCCGAAGCTGCACAGTCTGAGAATGGATACTGATGATAAAGCGCTGGAGAAATCAATATTGGAGACAGTACTTATGTTATCAGTTATAATTACTATAAAAATCAGGATTATGTACACCAGTACCCTGAGTTTGATTTGTATCGTTATGAAGTAGGGAATGGAAAACAGCAATATATCGGGAAGGGAGGGTATATCCTCTATTACGGATCTACAGGAAGATTTATACTGTCTAATCCCGGCAATAATTGGGTGCTTTATGATTTGTATACACTGGCTGAAAAAGAGTTGAAAATAGCGGATACGGGAGATCCCTATTTCTCAGAAGATGATCAATATATCCTGTTTGAAACAGAGGGCGGGTTGTTGCGGTATCAAACAGATACTGGTGATTTGGTGAAAATTTCCTTACTGGATGGGTTCCATTCTACCATTGTAAATCCAATTCAGGGAGAGGGTATAAGTGGTTATCCTAATGGAGGCCAGAATCTATATAATAGTAAGGAGCCCCTGATTATAAAAATGTATGATAAAAAGAATGATCAAACTGCCATCCTTTCGTATTCTTGTCAATCCGGGAAAAGGGTAATGCTGCAGGCTCCTACAAGAGAACGGATTGATAAAATAGAACATAAGAATGGCATCCTGCTGGAGGCTTGTATTGAGGATTACAATGTTCCTGCCTATATTAAAGTATTTAACGGCTCGAAAGCAAAAATCATTTATAAAAGCAACCGGGAGGACATGGAGGTTGGAAGGATTCGTAGTGAGAGGATAAGCTATAAAAGTTCTGAAGGAGTAGACCTTACCGGTATTTTGTATTACCCTTTGGATTTCACAGATCTAAAGCGTTACCCCATGATCACTATTGTCTATGCGAAACAAAGCCACTTTGGTAATCAGTATCTGCGAGATGGGTTTTTCGAACGTACGGAGGGTCTGAACATACGTTCTTATCTTGAGGGTGGGTATTTTGTGTTTCTTCCTGATATTGTTTTTGACAAAAGAGGGACTGGATTCTCGGCTCTGGATTGTGTGAACAGGGCTCTCGATGCTGTATCTGGATTGAAGTCCATTGATTTTAAAAGACTGGGACTCATAGGGTATTCCCATGGAGGATATGAGACTAATTTTATAGCCACCCATTCAGACCGGTTTAAAGCCTATGCCTCAGGAGCTGGAAACAGTGATTTGGTACGATCTTATTTTTCATATAATTACAATTTCCTGAGGCCTTTTTACTGGCAGTTTGAAAATGGACAGTATAAAATGCCTGGAAGTTTTAAGGACTATAAGGAACTGTATATTCAGAACAGCCCGATCTATAGTGTATCCGAAATCAGTGCGCCTATTTTCTTATGGACAGGAGTCAATGACAGAAATATAGACTGGAATCAGGTCATGGAGTTTTATATTGGATTGAAAAGAAATAAAAAAGAAGTCGTCGCCTTGTTTTATCAGGATGAAGCTCATGGATTCCTGAAGCGGTCCAATAAAATAGATATCGCCCGAAGAGTAGAGCAGTGGTTTGAATATCACCTTAAAGATGAGATAAAAGCTGATTGGATGAATGGATATGGAGAATATAATTAATTAGCAAATAAAGGATGCCTTTCGGGCATCCTTTTTAAATTATGGTTTTACAAAAAGTGCATTGGGACATGAAGTATCACTGATTCTCTGATAGAGTTGTTCAGGTCCATTTCCGAGATCTGCGGTACACATAACATTCCCTGATGTGTCACATTGAACATGAGCATTGACACATTTAATAGCTGCCGCAGGGCGGAATACGTATCCTGTCGCAGGGATTTTGGTGTTGCTTTTGCTGACATTGCTCGCAAGAGCAGATGTTGCGCCTATCATCACAATGGCGACAGGCAGAATAAACTTTTTCATAAGATTGGATTTGTCGTTTTGCCTACTCTGATCTAAGGTTTTCGGCTTCCCCTTTTTTGAAATCGTCCGTAATGGTCTGCGCATAACGATAGCGGACAATTTCATTACCTATAAGTGAATAGAAATACTTTGATGTTGCCAGCATTCCGGACATTTTATGGTTGCTGCGGTTTTGTACATAAAAACTTCCACTATAACTTTTATTTCTGGTGTTATACATATCAATAATAGCATTGGTCTTCCACTGGTCTCGATTTTCATAGTTTCCCATAAGATTAGATTGGTTAAATAAGATCCCTTTACACGCCGTTGCCATCTTGTTTACTACAATGGGCGGAGCAGTCATCTTTTTCCATTGGAAAGAATAGTACTTTGAACTTTTGCAATATTGGTGGTATCAATGGTGTTTTGCTCTGAAAAATAATTGTCAGGAGTTTTTATCGTAATGATCTTATTACGGTAGAAGTAGATGTAATAATAGGTATTAGTATAACTGTCTGCAATTAGCTGACCGTCTGTATCAAATAGACCGTCCTTTTGTTTTTTGATGATGTTGTTATTCAGATGATAATTGCCGGAAATTGATTGTAATATCCCTAAAGAACGCACTTTGATATTTGGATTAAAGGTTCTGAATGCTATATGAGTAGAGTCCAATATTTGTAGCTGGTCAAAATACATCTTTTTGTAAATCAGGGTTTTTGCAGAAAGATTATTGAGATTCCCACGATAAATGACAGGAACGCTTCCGTCGGCAAGGTAAAAATGGGAATCACGGATATAAAGCGTTAAAGACTTAAATTGGTGGTCATAATAATCCAGCGTAAGGGTATGTTGGGTGAAAGTAGTGAAAGTGGAATCAATCTCAGTGATGGTGAGCGGGCTGATATAGTTACCGAGTATTACTTTCCGTTACTGGTACCAGCAAAATAATAAGAATTAGCCTTTAAATCGAGATTCTTATCCTGTAAAATTGGATGATGGGAAAAACGCCTTATGAAATTGTTATTTTTCTTTATCATCTGTTCGGAGGAAAAGAAGAGGATCATTACCAGCGAAAAGCTAAGGATGATCAGAGAGATAGTCCATAAAGATGTTGTTAAAATTCTTTGTTTTAGTTTAACAGAAAGAAAAATGCCTATGATAGCAATGATAACACAGCCTATGTTAAAAATAAGGTGCTCATTCCAATCTAGTTTTTCGAGAATACCTCCACAGGAGCAGGGTATAAATTCACTATAATGAATAATGAGATAAATATAGGTAGTAAATGAGGTCATGAGTCCAAGCGAACTATATAAACCGTATAAACGATATTTTGGTAGTATTAGAGAAATGCATATCACAAGTTCTGCAATAATCACGGCATATGAAGTGATACCTGCATAGCTACTCAATAATGGTGATTGTGCAATCTGGACCTGAAAGTTTTCAAAATCAAGTATTTTGCTCACGGCAGCATACACAAACAACAAAACAAAGAAGTAGCTTATGATGCTGATGGACGTTGTTGATATCTTCATGATGTAAGTTTTAATTTATATTGCTCTTATCAGGATCCACTTTATTTTCTCTCCACAGTAATCCGGCATTTTGGAACCTTTAGAAATTGGACAGGTGGTTTTGAAATTCCCCATACTTTCCCAAATTCCACTTCTAGGACATGGTAAGCCTGTTTTACAGATAAGGGATAAGTGGTGGGGAATCATATTTTAATATTTTAAGGATTATTTTCAGTTATCCGCCAATCGTGAGTATCCTTTATTGGTGGATCTGCTGCCGGATTTATGTCTTTTAGTATTGTATCCTGATTTTTTTTGGAAAAATTTTTCCTGTTTTCAGGATTATGGATGATCTGTGATTCTGGTTCATCCATTATATCGTTCTGTCTGCAGCTTAAAGCTATTGCACTTACTGCTAAGATTAAAATGATCTGAGGAATATTCTTTTTCATATTAATATTGATTTAAGTTATTCCCAACCGGTCAGGGGTATTTATTAGAATTCTTAAACCAAAGGTATTTGGAAACCAGTCTATAAAAAACTGATATTGGATCAGCTTTTCAAAACAAGACGTCATCATTTATAAATGATGACGGTTAGAATTTTGTAAAATCTCTTTATTGATGAATGATTGATAGTAAATATTACATATTATTGTGATTTAATTAGTTATCTGGCTTTAGTTGTCTTTTTTTGGCTAAATTTGACTCTTTCAGCTAAAAACTAATCACTATGATGGCCTCAAAATGTATCATGATAACATTGTTGCTGTTTTTTTCCATCACTGATTTCCATGCAGAGGAAAACAGGAATGATTATGTTTGGCTCAGAAGTCAATACGAAAATCTTAAAAAGAATGACTCGACAGCTTTCAGGTATTTAAGGATTTATATATCAAAAGCAAAGAAGGATTCTGATTTTGCAAGGCTTTCGGAAGCTTATAAGTTTGCCGTATATTTCACTCCGTCCAATGAAGGAAAACTTTCCTATTCAGACAGTACTATCTATGCAGCATTGAGGTCAAAGCAGCCGGAACTTATCGGTGATGCCTATTTAGGTAAAGGAATCTTTTATTACTTTAACCTTAAAAAATATGAACCTGCCCTGGCAGAGTATCTGAAAGCTTATGAATATTCTAAAAATGGTAAGGATGAGTATTTACATCAAAAAATCATATATCACCTGGGGGTTGTAAAAAGTTATTTGGGATTTTATCAGGAAGCTTTAGAGTTGTTTAAACAATGCAGTGCCTTTTTTGAAAAAAAGAGTAAAGAAAAAAGCCATCCAAATACGTTATTCAATTTTAAAAGAGGCTATTATAATTCTATTCATCAAATGGTGATCTGTTATCGAAACCTTAAGGAATATGATATGGCAGACGTCCTTGTTGAAAATGCTTTACTGCAACTTGCTGATCAGGATAGATTTTTACTGGAAAAAAACTATCTGTTAAAATGCCGTGGCATTTCGGCGTATCACCATAAAAATTACGCTGGAAGTATACATGATTTAAATGCAGCTTTAGAAGAGATTGTAAAATCAAATGATTTTTCCTGGTTATCTGTTATTTATTATTATCTGGGAAAGAACCATATGGTGAGTAATGAAAATAAGGGTATTTATTATCTTGAGAAGGTTGATTCTATTTTCAACCGACATACATTTATCCTTCCTGAAGTAAGACCAGCATATGAAGATCTTATAATGTACTATTCAGAGAAAGGCGATCAGGAAAAGCAGCTGTATTATACGAAGCAGCTATTGAAGGTTGACAAGCTTATCGGCAAAGACTTCACCTACTTATCTTCAAAAATACACAGGGAGTATGATGAAAGATTACTCACTGAAGGCAAAAACAGATTGGAGAAAATGAGTTGGCGCCGGATGATGTACATGCTTGTATTTATTGTATCAACCATATTCTTTCTCTGTCTATTCCTTTTGAAGTATCAAAAGGAACAACATATAAAATTGAAGTATCTGCTACTGCAGGACAGACTAAATAATAAACAATATGATATGTTAATTATTGATAAACAGGATGTTATTGATAATTCTGTAAAAACTGGGCTCCCTGAAGAACTTTATAAAGAATTGGATCAAAAACTTCAGCAATTTGAAATTGAAAACGGATTTAAGCAAAGGGGATTGACATTAGGAATATTAGCTACAAAAATGAATACTAATACCTCTTATCTTTCAACTTTTATCAATGAAAATAAAGGTGAAAATTTTAAAACTTATATCAATAGGCTTAGAATTTCCTATATCACACAATTACTAAATTCGGAGAGGAAATACCTTTTGTATACGATTGAAGCTCTCGCTGAAGAATCGGGTATTTCGACTCGCCAGCATTTTTCAGATCTATTTTACGAAGTCAATGGATTAAGACCAACAGATTTTATTCGCAAAAGAAAACAAGAACTTAAAATGGAATAGAAACTTTTTTATTGTAAACTTTGTAAATTCCTGAAAAAAGGACATGGTAACAAAAACTATTTTTAAAAGAACTTCACAGTTATTGGAAGATCTGGATGTAAAGATTAACGAAGTCTACGCAGATGGGAATGATATGATCAAAATTTCTGAAAAGGCTTTACTCATCATTGACGAGTCTATAAGAAAATTGAAGCTTCTGGTTTCCAACCATCACTTTGATCATATTGCCGAGGAAGTATTTTTTTTTAAGAAGCTAAAACCACAGTTTATTTCAAAATTTATCTATTACTCTTCGGTACTGGATATTGAGGCCCATAAGCCGGCTGCAGGAAATAAAACTTTAAAAAAATATTATGAGGCAGAGCAGGAAGAGTTAAAAAACTTTTATTTGGAACATTCCGAATTCTACAGCTATTATAAACGTGAGGCGACTTATCTCGACCATAAGATATTTATCCGTAATTCATATGATTTGAAAATGAAGCTATCATCAGGTTTTTACAACTACGATCCCAATTTTACGACATCACACGATCATATGATCGCCAGATTTATTTCCAATCAGCAATTTGATCAATATTTAAAAAGGCAGATTGAAGGTTCTAATGAAGATACAGTATCAAAACTACTTTCTCCTTTGAGCTGGTCGGGATCAAAGGTCGGTCTTATAGAACTGATCTATGCCCTTTACCAGATGCGTTGCTTTAATGGGGGCAATATAGAATTAAGTGAAGTCATAAAATTTGTTGAAAAGTCATTGGATTGCGATCTCGGCAATTTTCATAAAACAGTCTTTGAAATCCGAACCAGGAAACAGGGACCTACCAAATTCATTCAACTGGTCGGGGACAATCTCAACCAGCATTTTATGACTCATGAAGCTGAATAACTGAATATCAAATTAAACCTCAAATCTACTGTATTTGAGGTTTCTATTTTAATCATTTTTTATTAAATATTGCAAATCAGGATCATTTTTTATTCGATCCATTTCATTCGTGATGATGTTAAGAATATCAGCCTTAATTTCTTTGTAATTATCTTGGATCTGTTTGGTCATCGAATCATTTCCGTCCTTATCAATAAAGGATCGAATCAGCGGTATTTTCTGAACGTTTTGAATTTCTTGAGAAAGCTTGGCAGTATCCACAACAATCTCTGAATGAAAAATCTTCTGTTCTATCCTTTCGTCAAAGTTATCAGATACTGCACCAACAAAAAATCCCTGGGTCAAGGTAGAAATTTTCGAAGCTGGAATCAAACTGTCTAATTGGGTAGAGAAGGAGGTAGAGGTATCATTCCTGTTGATAGATATACTTTGTCTTTTTTGCAGCACTTTTCCAAAGCGTTCAGATAAGGTTTTTGCTGTTTCTCCAACTACCTGACCGCTGAAAATATTGCCGACCGTATTCTGAATCACTTTGCTTTCCTTGTCTCCATAATCTCTTGTCAGCTGGGAAAAATCCTGAAACCCAAGACATACAGAAACTTTATTACTTCTTGCAGTAGCAATTAAATTATCCAAGCCTCTGAAATAAATAGTGGGAAGCTCGTCGATAATGACAGAACTTTTTAACTGTCCTTTTTTATTAATCAGCTTAACAATTCTTGAATTATATAATCCCAGAGCAGCAGAATAGATATTCTGACGGTCAGGATTATTACCTACGCATAATATTTTAGGTTCATTGGGATTATTGATATCCAAAGAAAAATCGTCTCCGGTCATTACCCAATATAATTGTGGTGAGATCATTCTAGACAAAGGAATCTTTGCCGATGCGATTTGTCCCTGTAGCTGATCCTGGGCACCTCCTTGCCATGCATCCATAAAAGGAGAGAGGTAGTTCTCTAACTCGGAATAGGATGTTAATATCGTAAATACCTCTTCATATTTCTTGTTTAGCAGTTCAATAGCGTGTGGAAAAGTGCAGTATCTGCCGTTTTCATAAATTTTAAGAAACCATATGATTGCCGCTAACAATATAATGGGACTTTCGACAAAGAAGTCCCCCTGTTTCTGGATCCAGCTTCTGTTAAGATTCAGCATAATGGTGTAGGCAGCTTCATATGCATCTGATATATCTGTCATAAAACTGGGATGTAAGGGGTTACACCGATGGCTTTTTCTGGGGTCGTCAAAATTGATGATATAGAATTTCGGCTTTGTTGTATAAGCATCGGAATGATTTAAAAGATGATTATATGCAATGGTTGACAAGTCATCGAATTTAAAATCGTAGATGTACATCGAAAATCCTTTTTCGATATGCTGTCTGATATAGTTGTTGACAATGGCGTATGATTTTCCTGAGCCTGGTGTTCCTAAAACAATGGTCGCACGAAACGGATTGACTACATTAATCCATCCCTGATGCCAGTTTCCCTGATAATAGAATTTTGTGGGAAGATTAACGGAGTATTCATTATAGAGTAATTGGGTTTCCTGCTGAAAACTTTCATTCTCACTGTTAAAAACGTCAGTCATTAAGTTATGCTTCAGAAGACGGCTTATCCAAACCCCTGCCTGCATTAGGAGAATATATCCGGATCCAGTTGTTAGGATATAAAGTACAGGAGTAAAACTGCTGGCAGATTGTAAAAGGATTGCGTTTAAAAAGAATAAGACAAAACCGATAGAAAAAACAATACTAATTTTTTTCCAAGTGATCTTTACATTTTTGACTCCCTTTGTTCCGAGGCAACTCAAAGCCAGTAAAACAGCTGCAAACAGCTTAGAATATATAGGATGAGAAAAAAGGCCTGCTGTCTTATTAAAATTATAAAGTATTTTATTGATGAGTTCCAGCGTCCATTGTTGCTTTGCAAAAAATCCGTAACAAAACCAATAGAAGTGTATTATTACTAGAATAATGCTTACCGCTCGCATAAACGCCATGATTTTGGCAAGTCCTCTTAAATCGTCTTCACCCTGCATATTACATTTTAGAAGCATAAATACAGGATTACATATTCTCAACTGTAAATGCGTCGTTGCAAGAATAAGTTGTCTGACTTTGGCTCTCTTAGTATATTAATAAGACAGCTTGTGCAATAGAAGATTATTTTTATCTTCTTTTTCTTTGGCGCTTTTTCATTTGAGATGCAAAAATTTGTTCCTCCTGATCCGTATTTGTATCTGACGACAGTAAGCTGGAAAAGAATCCGTCAAAAACTCCGCTGATACTATCCGTAAGAAATTGTTTTGTGCATATTTCCTGAGATAAATTAAAGTGATCGTTATGATCAGATTTTGTTTCACGCTTTATTTCTAACTCATTCCACAGTATATTGAATGAGTTGGCAGATAGTTCTTTACTCAGCTGGGAGCCATTCCAGACTAATTTCGAGTTATGGTCTATGAATGTAATTCCATATATTCTTCCCTGATTATTTTTTCTAATAACTGTAGCAATTCCCTGTTCCAAAAGTTGAGTTTTAAAAGAAGCTTCCGATTTACTCGTGCTCAGTGCAGTTTCTACCGTTCTTTTAAGAATATGTTTTGAAGGATCATTTTTCATTTTTAGTCTAGATTTTTCAATGAGCACCTGAATATTTTCTACCCCTGCATGTTTACCAAAAAGGGATGATTTAAAAGGATTGCTTACCTTTTTTCCATTTTGATCCGTTGCAAAATAGACGATTCCCTTTCTCTTCTTTCCATGCAGTTCTCCGCTAACCTCTTCACTTGAAATATTGAATTGAGAGAGTAAAGCATTATAAGCACCCATACTTTGAAAGCCATAGGTTTTAGGGATATACCTTATTACGGATGATAATTGTGTTTTGATATTCCCCTTAGTATAATCTACAGGTTTAAAAATAGAGCTTTGATTTAAATTTCTGTTCTCACCAGCGACTTTCAGGTTATATTGTTTTTCCAGTTTTCTGCAGGCTTCCATTGATCGCGGGTGATCATAGCGATCTGATATTTTCTTCCCATCGATCTGTACACAGGTGGTGACGATATGAATGTGAGTTCTATCAATATCCGTATGTTTAAAAACGACATAGGGTTGGTTCCCATACCCCATTTCCTGCATATATTGCTGAGCCATTTCTCTATAATCTTTGTCATCAACCTTATCGTTGGGGTCAGGATTAAGGGAAATATGTCTTACCGGTTTTTCAGTTTTGTTATTGGCAATCAAGTAGGGTTCAAAATACTGATGGAAAAATTTAACCGAATAAAATCGATCCCACAAATCGGGAATCTTATTAGTGAATAAAACCGTTCCATTTTCGTTGTCGACTTTTTGCTGATTGTATGAAAGGGCACCCCAAAGATTTTCACCTTTTCCAATTTTTGCGATCATTTATCAGTAGTTTTTTGAATATGGTTTTGATCAAATTCTTTCGTGAGTTCTATCACCTGTTTACAAATTACAGCTAGATCCTTGGTATGATTTTCCAGTTTAAAAAGATAGAAAGAAGCTTTTTTCTCCGTAAAATTTCGATATAAAATTTTTACAATCTGATTATAATTGTTTCCAATCGATTGAAACTGGTAAAAGAATTTAGTGAGTTGAGTATGATAATCCATTGTTGAAACATCCACTTTGACAATTTTTAATTCTCTCTGAAGCAAAATTGTTGTAATAAATTTTGCTTTGTTGCTCATGCCTGAAGATTCAAATAATTTTAGAAAACCGCTATTTTCTTCATCCGTAAGTCTAAATACATATCTATTTTTACTCGGGTTTAGCTTTGGCTTACGTCCACCTTTATTGTTTTTATTTTCGTTCATAATGTTCAATTTAATAATATCAAAATCACGACTTTGGAGTGGTTTTTAAAGCCCCAGCCAGGGCAAGTTGTTTTGAGGCACGAAAAAAGTTATGAGGCACTCAAAACATAACTTGCCCCTTTCGGGTGAAAGGAAATATCTTGAATAGAATAGATTTATAGCATTATACTATTCAGACACTTCAAAAAACTCTTCAATCTTCTGAAACAAAGTAAACCACAATCCATTAGAGAAACAGTATAGTAAACAAAGCCAAAGAAGGAAGTGTACTGCCAAGAATTACCATTAGATAAGCACTGAAATATAAATCTTTTTCATTTGCATTAGATGGAGGGCGGGACTAACTGCAAATCCGATAGAATCCTTTAACTCTGGAAATCCTGCATTCTTGCCATCAGGAATGTCAGCTGTCTGGATATCATTTTTGACAGATAGAAGTTAGAAATTCAATCTATCAGGATTGCAAGATGGATGAGATTCACTAACTAATGCTACAAGCCATTACAGCTTTCAGGGATCATAGCCAACATTCGTGATGGCGAAATATCATGCTTGATTTTATGATGTTTTGAAGGCTTGCTGTCCTTCAGTCTTTCAACTTTGGATTAACTAAAATTTAATATAATGAAAACAAAAAAACAACCCACAATTATTGCTTTTCCACTCAAAAGGGAGGCGTAGGAAAAAGCACATTTACAACATTAATGGCAAGCATCCTTCATTATCGGATGGGATATCAGGTTGCTGTCTTTGATTGTGACTTTCCGCAGTACAGTTTACTGCAGATGAGAGAGCGGGATTTAAAAATGGTGATGCAGAATGAGATTTTAAAAAAGATGGCTCACAAACAATTTACGAGTATTAATAAAAAAGCGTATCCCATTTTCCAGAGTAGAGCCGACCAAGTTTTAGAAGATATAGATGCTTATGTTGATGGCTCCGAAACAATTCCTGATTTTATATTTTTAGATCTACCGGGAACTGTGAATACCGCTGGTATTCTAAAAGCTTTGACGAAAGTCCATTATATTTTTTCTCCCATTACTGCGGATCGTGTTGTGCTGGAAAGTACGTTAAGTTTCACCGATGTTCTAACCAATGTATTGATGAAAGAAACTCAAACGGGAATTCGGGCAGTCCATCTTTTCTGGAATCAAGTGGATGGAAGAGAACGGACGTTGCTCTACAAAAACTACAGTAAAGTGATTTCAGATTTAGGATTGCCGCTTATGGAAACAACCATTACAGACAGTAAAAGATTTCGAAAGGAGGGGGAAACCATTACAAAGACTGTTTTCCGATCGACTTTACTGCCTGCAGATCCTAAGTTATTAGCTCAATGCAGGCTCGATCAATTTATAGAAGAATTTTTAAGAATTGTAAAACTATAAAAGTATGGAACACGATAATAACAGTAAAGATCACGGTATCGATGAACAATATCTGATGTCCATTATAGCAGGAAGTCCCAAGAAAGAAGTTCCTGTACAAAATGCAGATCCCCATAAAGAGAAAGCTGTAACAAAAAATAAGCTGAAGAGTCAGAAAAATAATGATATAACTTATAGGGAGCAGTTTCTTACGCATCATAAAATGACTAAGCGTGGTGATAAAAGTATTTATATCCGTCCTGAATATCACGAGCGCCTCTCACGCATTATTCAAATCATTGCCGCTGACCAGATTCCTCTATATGCTTATCTGGATAATATACTGGCTTATCATTTTGAAATGTTTGAAAAGGAAATCACTGATGATTTCAATAACAAGTACCGTCCCATCTTTTAATCGATCATCCTATGGAACAAATTATCATCATAGGTTTATTAATGATTCTTGTTTTAGTTCTTGTTAACAAAAAATTTTCAATCAATATCCGTGGAAAAGATAATGTTACTAAAACTAAGAATCTACCATCTATTATGGGTGATACAAAACAAAGAGAAAGACAAGCATCGCCAATCGATACGAATGGGAGACAAAATGAATCTATTTTACAAGCAGAATATATTTTTGAATCAGAAACCAGAGAAGCCGAATTTGACACTATGGGTCAGACTAAAAATCTGGATGATATTCTAGTCAAAAATGATGAATGGGAGCAGGAGAATGAAGATTGGAAATATGAGAACTCTACTATTGAAGGCGGGTTTGCTACAGGGGTTACCTTTCAGGAATTGAGTACTGTGGGTCAGTTGCTTCAACAAGACGTACTGAAACCTGACTTAGAACAACAAGCAGTCAACATTATTCAAAAAATTCAAGGAACCGAGCTTTTTGATCTTTTAGAGAACTCTTTAGGAGATGCTTCAAAAAGAATTGCCAGTTTATTAAACGAGAGTATTTCGAATAATGACAAGGCCATTCCTTATAAGCATAATAATTCTGTAGATGGTTTCGATATAGGGGAGTTTGTATAGATAAACTCCCTTTCTTCTATATTAATGTTCGTGTTAAGTATAAACCTTTTTCTTTAGCCATAAACTTATTCTAACAAGCAATATTAAAACTGGTACTTCTACCAAAGGTCCGATTACGCCGACAAATGCCTGTTCAGAGTAGATTCCAAAAATAGCAATAGCTACAGCAATAGCTAATTCAAAATTATTTCCTGTTGCTGTAAAAGCTATCGAAGCATTTTTATCATAAGGAATGTCAAATGATTTATTGATAAAGAAGCTCACAAAGAACATCAGTATAAAGTACACTATTAACGGTACAGCCACTTTTAAAACGTCTAATGGTAATTCTAAAATCTTATCTCCTTTGAGACTAAACATGAGTACAATCGTAAATAGTAGTGCATATAAAGTCAACGGAGATATTTTAGGAATAAACTTTCTATTATACCATTCTAAGCCTTTAGATTTGATTAATAAGTAACGGCTCAAAAAGCCTGCTAGAAAAGGAATCCCTAGATATATCAAAACACTTTCAGTAACGTCTCTCATTGATACAGTCACATTAAAATTAGCCAAACCTAATTTTTCAGGTAAAACATTGATAAAGAGCCAAACCATAAGACTGTAACTTAACACTTGAAATATACTATTTAAGGCTACTAACAATGCTCCATACTCACGATTACCTTTTGCAAAATCATTCCATACAAGTACCATTGCAATGCATCTCGCTAAACCAATAAGAATTAAGCCAATCATGTAATTGGGTTCATCTCTCAGGAAAATAATTGCTAATAAGAACATTAAAACTGGACCAATAATCCAATTAAGCAACAGCGAAATTCCAATTGCCTTTTTGTCTTGAAAAACTTTAGGCAACAATGAATAGTCAACCTTTGCTAAAGGTGGGTACATCATAATGATTAAGCCAATTGCCAATGGAATATTTGTTGTTCCGATAGATAAGGAATTGGTAATATTAGAAATACTAGGAAAGAAGTATCCTAAACCTATTCCTAAAAACATAGCCAAGAATATCCATAAAGTAAGGAATCTATCAAGAAATTTTAATTTTGGTTGCATTACGTTTGTTTAATCAATTCTTATTTTTTTATCTGTGAAAAGACAAAGAACATTTCTGAACCAATCTGTAAACTTCTTTCATTGTAAACCGCCGTTTGTTCAGGCGTATTATCCGAAATTTTAGGGTCTTCAAAAGTTATTGGAATGCGTTTATCTGCCCCTGCAATAAAAGGACATCCTCCATCTGCCTGAGAACAGGTCATAATCGCAACAAACCCATGGGTAGGATTAAATGAACTGTCATATCTCTTAGAAAAACCAATAATTGGGTGTTTATCTTCATCATACTTGATAGCGTATACAGGATTTTCTGTATCAGAAATTTTATTGATAAAAAGCCCCTGTTCTTGCAAAGTCTCTACAACTTTGGGAAACATGGCTGTTTCTTCCGTACCTCCTGAATAACAAGATACATACGGCAAATCATAATAAACGCTTGCAACTTGTGCCCAACTTGTGCCAAATGGCTTCTTCTTGAATTATGGGTACAAATAAAGTTAATGGTTACTTCTCTTTGTTCTTCAAACCTTTTTTGAATAAAATCAACTAAAGGTGCTAACGTAGCTTTTCTATCTTCACTGATTTCTTGATTTGTCAGTGATTCTATTGTTTTTAATAGTTTTTGATACATGCTATATTTGAATTTAGCAACAACCTGAATTTGGAGTGCAAAAAGAGGTTTGATTATTAGAAAGTTCAGATAAGTTTACTTTTTGTTTTTCAGCTGGAATTCCGCAAGCATCCTGAGCCAAGCACGCTGTTGTTTTATTTTTAAGAACAAAATTTTTCCCATTAAATTCCAAATCAAATTTGCCTATTGTAGTATTTTGATACTCAACTTCAATTTCGTCATTTTCAATACCTAGTTTTTCTTCTGATAGCTTAATAATATTTAAAAGTTTTGCGGGTTTTAGACGATGTTCAAAATCATCAGCATTCCACAATTGAAAGTTTACTACTTTTTCATTTCTAATTGTTCCGCCACAATCAATAAAATGTTTTGTTACAGTTCCTACTTCTGTTACATGGAAATGCTCAGGAACAAATGTTCCATTTTCTAATTGAAATTCAACATTATCCAATGTTGGTAAGATTTCTTTAATTTCAGATAGTTTCATAATTTTTTTTTATTGGTTAAATGCAATATTACGATATATTCGCATAAAAAAATGCCTTAACAGCATTTCTGATTTGTAGTCGTCAGAATTATATTTGAAAAATAATCTTTTAGTACTCCAAAAGTACTTTCATCAATACAGTAGCAAATCGCAGTTCCTTCAATGTTACCTTTTATAAGACCTGCATTCTTTAATTCTTTTAAGTGTTGAGAAACCGTTGCCTGCGCTAATGGCAATTCGTTAACAATATCACCACAAATACAAGTATTTACTTTCAACAGATACTCAATAATAGCAATTCTTGCAGGATGTCCTAATGCTTTCGCTATTATAGCAATTTTATTTTGTGAATCGGTAAAATGGTCAGTTTTTGTTACTCCCATAATTTCGTAGAATAATTATATCGCAATATTACGATTAATTTTTTGAAGTTCAAAAATTAATTTTAGTAGAATTGGTCATATTACTATTTAGGTGCCACTAAAAGCCATTCAGTTCCCACAGCTGAGATTTCCCGATAAGTCTGTTTTTCCAAAGCACATTTGCTCCTGAGTCCTGCAGAGTGCGGTTCTCATTAACAAAAAAATGTATACAAAATGGAAAAAAAGAGAAAAAAGCTGATCTATGCAATACTGGCAATTTTGGTTGCTCCGTATGCTTTTTCACAAGGTAATGGCAGTGCCGGAATCAATGAGGCTACACAGATGGTCACTTCTTATTTTGAACCAGCTACCCAATTAATTTACGCCATAGGTGCAGTCGTCGGACTCATCGGAGGCGTAAAAGTTTACAACAAGTTCAGCAGTGGAGATCCTGACACCAGTAAAACGGCTGCCAGCTGGTTCGGAGCATGTATTTTCTTAATTGTTGCCGCAACAATCCTTCGTTCATTCTTCCTTTAAAATGATGATTATGAATAGTTATCACATAAATAAAGGAATAGGAAGGACGGTAGAATTTAGGGGACTTAAAGCACAATACCTTTTTATTTTTTCAGGCGGATTGTTAGGAATACTCGTATCCTTAATGATCATGTATATGGCTGGAGTTAATACGTATCTGTGTTTAATTATCGGAGGTGTCAGCAGTGGACTTCTTATATGGCAAACCTTTACACTGAATGGAAAATACGGTGAGCACGGTCTGATGAAATTAGGAGCAAGCAAGAAGCATCCAAAATACATCATCAGTCGAAAGAGTATTTACAGGTATTTGAAAACTAACCGTAAAAGAACAGACGTATGAGAAATTCTTCCAAAGCAGCAACTTTGGAAAGTAAATTTCCATTGCTGGCTATTGAAAATGATTGTCTCATTTCAAAGGATGCTGATGTTACGGTTTGCTTTAAGGTTAAACTTCCTGAGCTGTTTACCGTTGCTTCCACTGAATATGAAGCCATGCATTCCGCTTGGTTCAAAGCTATTAAAACACTCCCGGATTTTACTGTGGTTCATAAGCAGGACTGGTTTATCAAAGAAAACTACAATCCTGATCTTTCAAGAGGAGATCAGAGTTTTCTTTCAAAATCATTTGAAAGACATTTCAATGAGAGACCCTTTTTAAATCATTACTGCTATCTGTTCATTACTAAAACCAGTAAGGAGAGAATGCGGATGCAGAGCAACTTTTCATCTCTATGTAAAGGAAAGCTCATTCCCAAGGAGATCAAAGACAAAGAAGTCATCAGTCGTTTTTTGGAAGCAGTCGACCAACTGGAGCGGATTATGAATGACAGTGGTTATATCCATCTGGAAAGAATGACAGAAGATGAGATATCAGGAACTTCAGAAAGGTCCGGACTACTGGAACAGTATCTGACACTATCCCGTGAAACCCATCCGTCATTGCAGGACATCAAATTAGGCTCAGAAGAAATGAGAATCGGCAACAATCGTATCAGTATGCATACGTTATCAGATACGGAAGATTTGCCAGGTATTGTTTCATCACACAGCCGTTATGAGAAGTTAAGCACAGACCACAGTGACTGTCTTCTATCATTTGCTTCTCCTGTGGGACTTCTGCTCAGCTGCAATCACATTTATAATCAATATCTATTCATTGACAACAGTGACGAGAACCTGAGCAAGTTTGAAATCTGCAAGGAATATGCATTCTCTGGCAAGGTATAGCAGAGCCAATCAGATCAACAAAGAATGGATTGAGAAGTATTTGAATGAAGCACATTCTTTCGGGTTACAATCTATCCGCGCTCATTTTAATATAATGTCATGGTCTGACAATCCTACTGAGCTCAAGCAGTTAAAGAATGATACGGGAAGTGCTTTGGCTTTAATGGAGTGTAAGCCCCGCCATAATACGACGGATACAGCTACCTTGTATTGGGCTGGAATTCCGGGCAATGCAGCAGATTTTCCAAGTGAAGAGAGCTTCTACACATTCATCGAACCTGCTGTATGTTTTTTCACAGAGGAAACCAACTATCAGGATTCACCTTCACCTTTTGGGATCAAAATGGCTGACCGTCTAACGGGAAAGCCTATTCATCTGGATATTTCAGATCTGCCTATGAAGCAGGGGATCATTACCAATAGAAATAAGTTTATCCTTGGTCCTTCAGGAAGCGGAAAATCTTTTTTCACCAACCATATGGTAAGACAGTATTATGAACAGGGCGCACATGTGCTATTGGTTGATACCGGAAATTCCTACCAGGGATTGTGTGAACTTATCAGGGGAAAGATGAAAGGAGAGGATGGTGTCTATTTTACCTATACTGAGGATAATCCGATCGCTTTTAATCCATTCTATACTGATGACGGAATCTTTGATATCGAAAAAAAGGAAAGTATCAAAACATTGATTCTGACACTATGGAAAAGAGATGATGAACCACCGACCCGTTCAGAGGAAGTGGCCCTATCCAATGCAGTCAGCGGATATATCGAAAGGGTTAAAATTAATGACCAGCATCCTTCTTTCAATGGATTCTATGAATACGTTAAAGATGACTATCAGAAAGTACTGGAGCAAAAGAAAGTCAGGGAAAAAGACTTTGATATTGCCAACTTTCTCAATGTGCTGGAACCTTACTATAGAGGAGGGGAGTATGACTATCTGCTCAATTCAGAGAAGCAGCTGGACTTGTTATCCAAGCGTTTCATTGTCTTTGAAATCGATGCCATTAAAGATCATAAGATTCTGTTCCCTATTGTGACCATTATCATAATGGAAGTCTTCATCAATAAGATGCGAAGGCTCAAAGGAATCAGAAAACTGATCCTCATCGAAGAAGCCTGGAAAGCCATTGCCAAAGAGGGGATGGCCGAGTACATCAAGTATTTGTTCAAAACGGTAAGAAAATTTTTCGGTGAAGCCATTGTGGTGACTCAGGAAGTCGATGATATTATCCAGTCACCTATTGTGAAAGAAAGTATCATTAATAATTCGGATTGTAAGATCCTTCTCGATCAGCGGAAGTACATGAACAAGTTTGATGATATCCAGACGATGCTGGGATTGACTGACAAAGAAAAATCTCAGGTTCTTTCTATCAATATGAATAATGACCCCCGGAGGCTTTACAAGGAAGTTTGGATTGGATTAGGTGGAACGCACTCAGCAGTCTATGCGACCGAAGTATCTACAGAAGAATATCTGGCCTATACTACAGAAGAAACGGAAAATGGAAGTGATGAATCTTGCATCAGAACTTGATGGTAATGTCGAAGATGCTATCAAGCGGATTTCTCTTAAGAGAATCAAATCGAATACAAAAGAAAATTAAATCATTTAAAAATTTACAACAATGAAAAATTTAATCATTAAAACCTTAATGGTAGCATTTTTTGCTGCCGTAACCTATACAAAAGCACAATTTGTCGTAACAGATCCCGCAAACCTGGCTTCAGGAATTTTGAATTCAGCCAATGAAATCGTGCAGACTTCATCAACGGTATCTAACGTTGTTAAGAACTTCAATGAAGTTAAGAAAGTATATGAACAAGGTAAAGAGTATTATGACCAGCTGAAAGCCATCAATAATCTGGTCAAAGATGCCAGAAAGGTTCAGCAGACTGTTCTTTTGGTAGGTGATGTTTCTGAGATGTATGTGAATAATTTCGGTAAAATGCTGAATGATCCCAACTTTAATGCTCAGGAATTAGCTTCTATTGCCAATGGTTATTCTGCGCTTCTAACCGAGAGTACGGAGCTATTGAAAGAACTCAAAGAGATCATCACTTCTAATGGTCTTTCTCTGAATGATAAAGAAAGGATGGATGTTGTTGACAGAGTCTATAAAGAGGTCAAAGCGTATCATAATCTGGTACGATACTACACCAATAAAAATATTTCGGTTAGTTATCTCAGAGCAAAAAAACAGAACAACACCCAAAGGGTATTAGATCTTTACGGAACCTCTAATCAAAAATACTGGTAAGATGGAACCGAGCAACTTACATGAAGTACTTCGTTCCGTTTATGAGGAAATGATGCCGATGTGCGCTGATATGGCGGCAGTAGCCAAAGGTGTTGCGGGATTGGGAGCTTTATTCTATGTAGCACTAAAAGTCTGGCAGTCATTGAGCCGTGCCGAACCTGTTGATTTGTTTCCCATGCTGAGACCTTTTGCCATAGGCATCTGCATTATGTTTTTTTCGACATTGGTTTTAGGAAGCCTTAATGGAGTAATGAGCCCGATTGTTCAGGGAAGCCATTCCATGTTGGAGAATCAGGTGCTGGATATGAATGATCTGCAGCAGAAAAAGGATCTTTTAGAACGAGAAGCGATGCTAAGGAATCCGGAGATGGCTTACCTTATTTCTAATGAAGAATTTGACAAAAAGTTGGAAGAATTAGGATGGTCACCATCGGATTTGGTTACGATGTCCGGAATGTATATTGAAAGAGAAATGTTTGCCATCAAGAAAGATATCAGAGATGGTTTTCGCGAGTTTCTTGAAATATTGTTCCAATCCGCAGCCTTAGTTATTGACACCATCAGAACCTTCTTTCTGATAGTCCTTTCCATCTTGGGACCTATAGCCTTTGCAATCTCCGTTTGGGATGGATTTCAGACCACTTTAAGTCAATGGCTGACAAGATATATCAGTGTTTACCTATGGCTACCTGTTGCTGATGTTTTCAGTGCCATTCTGGCCAAGATACAGACATTAATTTTAGAACAGGATATCGAAATGCTCGCAGATCCAAGCTTTATTCCTGATACTTCCAATACCGTTTACATCATCTATATGGTGATTGGCATCATAGGCTATTTTACCGTACCAACGGTTACAGGCTGGGTGATTCAGGCAGGAGGAGCAGGTAATTTCATGCGCAATGTTAACCAGACTGCTACGAAGTCGGGCAATGTTGCAGGAGCAGCAGTAGGTTCAGCAACAGGAAATATTTCAGGAAGATTATTAAAATAAAAATACAGTTCTATGGAATTTAAAACTTTAAGAAATATTGAGAGCAGCTTTAAACAGATCCGCTTGTTTACGTTTGTTTTTGCGGTGCTGTGCTTTGGAGTCGTAGGGGTCGTGGTATTTAAATCATACCAATTTGCCGAAGAACAACGTCAGAAAATATATGTTTTGGATAATGGCAAATCTTTAATGGTGGCTTTATCACAAGATATGTCGATCAACAGACCTGTGGAAGCAAGAGAGCATGTGAGACGATTTCATGAATTGTTCTTCACGATATCACCTGATAAGAATGCTATTGAAAGCAATGTAAAAAGGGCTTTCAATTTAGCTGATCAATCCGCATTCAATTACTATAAAGACCTTCAGGAAAAAGGCTACTATAACAGAATCATTTCCGGTAATATCCAGCAGAGAATTGAGGTAGACAGTGTCGTTGCCAACTTTGATACTTACCCTTATGACGTTAAAACATATGCAAGACAGTTTATAATCAGGTCCAGCAATCTTACCATCAGAAATTTATTCACTAATTGTTCATTGGTTAATTCTGTACGATCTGACAGCAATCCTCAGGGATTTACCATTGAAAAATTCAACGTCATTGAAAATAGAGATGTTGAAACTGTTGAACGCTAATAATACCGATATGAAAAAACTAAGAGATACAATCGAAAATTATATTGTAAAGGTTGAAAATCATTGGAAAGTTCTTCCAGTAGAGCGACAAAAATTCCTGACCAAGGTTTTCTTTGGCAGTTATGTTTTGCTGACAATTATTGTCATTATCAGTGTTTTCATTTCTACAAGTCAAAGAAGTAATACCATGTCTATCAATCATATTGATGGTATTTCTAAGAAATCGATCGAAAAAGATTCTGGACAGAATGATACAGTAGAATCACTCATTAAAAAATAGAATATGAAAGATTCACAGAAAATTAAAGTGACAGAAAATGATCTCTCACAAAATTTCAACGGAGTGAGTGATCCTCCCAAAGCTCAATGGGAAAGACTGAAGAAGCCCATCATCTATTTTTTGATGGCTGCTGTGTGTGCATCATGCTTTTACCTCATTTTTAAACCAAAAGCCCACAATACGATTATTGAAGAGAATGGTTTTAATGCCGCCATTCCGCAGGCAAAGGATGGTCAGTTGCAGTCTGATAAGCAAAAGGCTTATGAGCAGCAGCTGTTGGAGCAAAAGAGCGAAGAGAAAAGAAATGCTGTAACCACCTTATCCGATTATTGGAATGACCAAAGTGATTCAAATTCTAATAACAATCCATCAAGTGTAACGGCTAGAATGAATATTCTTCAGCAATCAGATCAGAATGCTCTAAACAGCTATCGCAATTCCCAACAGACCTTGAGCTCATTTTACAGTCGGGATGATCAGGAAGTCAATAATATGAGGAAAGAAATTTCAAGATTAAAGAATGAAGCGATGCAGAATAATGCTGCTCCCGCTGGCTTAGGAATAAATGATCAGCTAGAACTCATGGAAAAATCATATCAGATGGCAGCTAAGTACCTTCCAACGACTTCAAAACAGGAAGAGCCGGCACCAAAAGAAGAGGTCGAGAAGCCAACGGAAAAGAAGATTAAACTGACTTCCGCAAGGCCGGTACATTCCAATATTGTTTCTTCATTGTACAGAGAGCCATCGGATAGTGCCTTTATTGCAGGTTTAAATCAGAATAGATTTTATGATAGTCAAAATGATTCAGAGAACTTAGTTCAAGCAAAAAACGCAATAAGAGGTGTGGTCTATGAAACTAAGACTTTGGTCAACGAAAGTACATTATCCATAAGACTTTCTGAAGCAATGCAACTCGGACGAACTGAGATTCCATCGGGGAGTTTACTGATTGCTATAAGTAAATTTCAGGGCGGGCAGCTTCAGTTAAAAATATCCTCCATTCAATATCAAGGTAATGTTTATTCTGTAGAAATCAATGTTTATGACAATGACGGACAATTGGGTTTATATATTCCCCATTCACCGGAGCAGAATGCCGTAAACGATATTGTAGCCAATATGAGCCAGACTTCAGGTACTAATATTATGATGACCCAATCAGCAGGACAACAGATTGCAGCTGATCTGAGCAGGGGAGTAGTACAGGGATTGTCGGGCTATTTTCAAAAAAGAGTCAGACAATTGAAAGTAACTGTAAAAGCGGGCCATCAGGTATTACTCGTACCAAAAAATAACTAATCAAAAAATTAAAAAATGAATACACAAAAGAGCCATTATATTCTCATTATGCTATTATTTCTGTTGGCAAGCAAGATATTTGGTCAGGATTCTGTAACGACCTATGCTTCCTTGGAACACGCAAGATTAGAACCTTTCAAAATGCATGTCACCTACCATAAAACAAGTCACGTGATTTTTCCATCACCCATACGATATGTTGATCTGGGGAGTGAACTGTTAGTTGCCAATAAGGCAGAGCCTATCGGAAATATTCTCCGGATTAAATCGGCTGTGAGAGATTTTGAAGAGGAAACCAATTTTTCGGTCATTACTGAAGATGGAAAATTTTACAATTTTGATGTGTCTTACAGTTCTTATCCGGAAATACTCAGCTATGATTTAGTAAAGCTTCAAAGGGGTATTGAACAGCAATATGATACTGATGTATTATTTGAGGACCTTAAAGGAAGCTCAACTACTTTGACTGGGCTTATTATGGAAAATCTCTATGAGAAAAGCAATAGAACTACTAAGCATATTGTTTCAAAAAGTTACGGAATTGAGTTTTCAGTCAAGGCACTCCACGTTAATGAAAGCAAATTTTATTTCACATTGCAAATTGAGAATCAAAGTAATGTGACATATAGTATTGAATGGGTCAACTTTAAAATTGTTGATAAAAAGAATTTAAAACGAACCGTTGTTCAGGATAAGGTATTAGAAAAGGTTCGTACCTATTTCCCACAAATGAAAGCAGCTGATCATTCAAACATAAAAGGTGTTTTCCTGCTGGATCAGTTTACTCTTTTAAAAGATCAGGTGTTGGAAATTGAAATTCTGGAGAAGAACGGGGGAAGACATCAGAAGGTACAGCTTGAAAATTCAGATCTGATTCGTGCAAGATTGATAAAGAGTTTAACCATAAAAACAAAGTAAGATGAACAAAATATTTTTAGCAGTTATCCTAACGATTGCATTGAACAGCAAAACATTTGCTCAACAAATGATTCCTGGACAAGCAGGTGTTGAATTTTCTTATTCAGAATTTCCAAAATCTCCTGAAAAGCAAAATTATGCGCTAAGTGTGGGGCTTGTTTATTACCAAAGGAATGGTAATTATTTTTTCGGACTGGCAGAATATAACATAAAGTATTATGAATACACCAACTATAATATTCCGATAGATACGTTCCTGCTGGGCGGTGGTTACAGTTTTTATATATGGGGAGACTTCATGCGCGCAGTTAATCTGAATCTTGGAATCGGAGGTCTTGCAGGTTACGAACAGGTTAACAGGGGCAATGAATTGCTATATGACGGTTCATTGTTAACTGCAACAGGTAATTTTATTTATGGAGCAAATGGTAAGCTATCCATTGAAAGTTATCTGACGGATCATTTGGTTTTTCTGGTCAATGGACAACTGCGGTTTTTGAAAAATAGTCAAATGGCTCAGTTTCACTCTCTGCTGGGTGTTGGAATAAGATATAATTTTTAAAATCTTTAAAATGAAAAATATAATTAATAATAAGAAAGGAATACTCTTCAAATTTTTCATCATGGCAGTTATGGTCGGGTTACTTGTACAATCATGTGAAAAAGATGATTTAGAAATTCAACAGAATTATCCTTTTAAGGTATCCGTTATGCCTGTTCCTAAGGATATAGCTAAAGATGAGTATGTGGAGATTCGTATCAAAATTCTTCCTGAAGGTAATTTTGCTGACACCAAATATTATCTTCGATATTTTCAGTTTGAGGGAACAGGAAAGCTGCAGTATTATAACACTCAACCCTATTTTCCCAATGATATTTATCCTCTGTATGAGAAAGAGTTCAGATTGTATTATACTTCAACCTCCGAAGTTTCACAATCATTTACGGTATGGCTCTCAGACAGTTTTGGAAATGAGAATAAAATTGAATTTCAATTCAACAATAAGAAACTAAAAGGATAAATACAATTTCTTTAGCTTGCAAATTTGGTATCTCAATATATTTTCTCACCAAATAAAACCCTCCAAATTGAGTAGGGTTGGATAATTTGTACTACTTATAAAAATACTTTTGGGAATATATTTTAGAAGGAGGAAATTCTAAGACTGCTTATCCGACCTATTGTAACCCTATCACAATTATTAATAAGGAAAGGAGAAGTATTATTCTGTATTTGCGGAAAGATGATTGCCCCTAAAGGGCAACCATCTTTCCGCGACGCCACAAGAATCCAGACCGGGAATCGGTTCTGGATTCTTATTTTTCAGAAATTAAGTTTCTTATAAAATACCTTCATCGGAGAAAGAGAAGGAGTCTATTGAAGTTATTATACAATGATCAAGCAGGTTAATATTTAATAATTGTCCAGCCTCCTTTATTTTTTGTGTAACGTTTATGTCTTCACGAGAAGGCGTCAGGTTGCCGGAAGGATGGTTATGGGCTATAATAATTGATACGGCATTACATAATAATGCCCCCTGCATGATAATTCTGATATCAACAAGAGAAGAGGTAATTCCTGATTCTGATATTTTTTGTATTCCTAAGACCTTGTTAGCCTGATTCATATACATTGAGTAAAATGACTCTCTGTAGTCGATCTGATCTGCATCAAAATGTTCCCGGAAAATATCTGCAGCATCCTGGGAGTTCAGTACCTTTTTTTCAGTATTTCCTTTCCTTGTATAAATCAATTTGATCTCATTTACAATATTATATTTCATTGTTATTGCTCTGAGTACGGCAGAGCCTTTTGTTTCCCGTACTTAAGTTAAACAGCGCTTATTTAAAACACCTTTGAACTATTATGCACCTGATTTTTTTATCAAAAGTCTATCAATCTCTTCTCTGATCCATTCCTTACAAGCCTTTCAGGCTTCGTTTAATATTTTTCAAAAGAAAAACCGGAAAAAAGAAAGCAGATATGAAGTGTTGACAATGAAAAAGCCAAAAGGAAACGGAATAATTGGAGGGTACCTTCAGGGAGGAAACCGTTTATGCCGTAGTCTTTTGGCCGCATAAGCGACGGCAGGCAACAATACCTTAGCTGCCTTTTTACCGGTTATTTTTGGAAATGTTAGACCTTTCAATAAAAATCCAGTAGGATTAATGAATATAGAATCTTATTATAAAAATAATAAGATCTAAGGAGCGGGAGTTATTTGGACATGATTTGCCCAATAAAATCAATAAGTATTATTGATTAACTGTGTAGTTTTTCAGGGAAAATCAAATTGTACTGATTTTCCAATATAAATAATTTACGAACTTATCAAAATGCGCAACGGTGTCTCGTATTTCTGGTATGCATTAAAAGATATTTACCTGTTATGAGTGTTAGACAATTTAAAAGTATTTTGCTTAAACCTGAAAGGGTTAATCTTTTTATATATTTGTTTTATTTAGCTGAGGTTATCCAGTTCTAGTTTTAATCGATCTGCTTCGATAAGCTGTTTTAATTCTTTCTCATCGGGAAGGTATGTCTTGTATTTGCTTGCGAACAATTTTTCATTTTCAGACATAACAGAATATTTTACCACTGTTTCATCCTTTTCAGTACATAGAATGATGCCAATAGTTGGATTGTCATCATCCCTTTTTTTAAGATCGTTATACATCCTTACATACATATCCATCTGTCCTATAGCTTCGTGGGTTAATTTATGTGTTTTTAAATCGACAAGTACGAAACACTTAAGATAGTAATTATAAAAGACAAGATCTATAAAGAAGTCGGAGGTATCGGTAGCAATGTGCTGCTGTCTTGCAACAAATGCAAAACCTTTCCCCAACTCCATCAGGAATTGTTGAAGGTGAGAGATGAGGGCTGATTCTATTTGAGTTTCTGTCTGTGCTGTATCATTTGGTAATCCTAAAAATTCAAATATGTAAGGGTCTTTTATGAAAGATGAAACTTCTTTCTCATCATTATTCTCTGGAAATTTTAATAATCTGCCCAAGTACTGGCTGTCAATATTTCGTTGCAATGTTCTGGTATTCCAGTTTCCTTCAATGGAATGATCAATATACTGAATTCTATGATTCGGGTTATCAATTCTGCTTATAATTCTATAATGGGTCCAACTCAATTCGGTACGCACTGCGTTCCAAATTGGGAAAGAGTTAAAGAATGCCCTCATATTGCTCAGGTTTCTTTCATTGAACCCCTTGCCGAACTCAAGAGATAGTTGATTTGCTAAATTTTTAAGTAAATATTTTCCATAGCCAGCACGTTTTTCACCATTTTGCTCATCCTGGACAATAAGTTTACCTATTTCCCAGTACATCTTTAACAATATGGTATTACTAGTTCTGTAAAGGTTTGATTTTGAGTCTGCAATAATTTTAGCAATGGAATGATAAAGTTCTTGCTTAGGCTCCAGGTGCTCTTCTTTCATAGTCTCAAATGTACAAAAATTAGATGTTTTGGATAAAAAAAACTGGAGTTAATTAAATACAATAGAATGCCATCAAATACATTTTGAAGACACTTGGAAACTTTCAAGTATTGATGATTTTAAATTAATAAAATTAAGCCAATCATCATGAAAAAGCATAAAGAACGAAGTAAGAGATTATATTCGGAGGTAAAAAAATATATTCCCTCCATTGATTTAAAGAAAATTCCTCCTGATAAAGCCCTGGCAATTCTGAGGAAATCCGGTTATGATATTAACGAAGAACAATCGGAGGAAATAATGGAAGTTTTATATATTATTATAAAATTGACCCTCAAAGAATTTTTTACATCTGATTGATTATTTGTATTTTAGTGACATATTAGAATGATGAATTTCTATGGTGGCAACCTCTTCAGTGTTACCACCTAAAATTTTTTTTAATGAAATCATCAACACTATGAATATAGCAGATTTATACATCCGAGTTTCCACCGATGAACAGGCGGAAAAAGGTTATTCTCAAAGAGATCAGGATGAAAGATTACGTAGATATTGTGCGAACAATAATATTTCAGTTAATAGAGTAATCTATGAAGATCATTCAGCTAAAAGCTTTGAACGCCCTGAATGGAAAAAATATCTTGTTGAAATAAAAAAGAAAAGTCATAAAAGCAGCTTAGTCTTATTTACTAAATGGGACAGGTTTAGTCGTAATACAAGTGACGCATATCAGATGATAAGTTGCTTCAAAAGAATCACATCATTCCTCAAGCCATTGAACAGCCGTTGGATATGTCAGTTCCTGAAAATAAGTTGATGCTGGCAATTTATTTATCAACCCCTGAAGTTGAAAACGATAGAAGGGCATTGAATACCTTCCATGGGATGCGAAGAGCAAAAAAAGAGGGGCGACTGATGGGAATAGCTCCTTACGGATATATCAACAGAAGCCACGAAGATGGTAAAAAGTATATTGCAATAAAAGAACCGGAGGCTTCAAATATTATCTGGGCATTTAATGAAATTTCCAAAGGGCATATACCTGCTGATCATGTGAGATTGCAAATGAATAAAAGAGAAGGTGTTTTGATGTCTAGAAGTGCATTCGCCAAAGCCATGAGGAATCCGGTGTACTGCGGTAAAATTTATATCGAAGATTATAAACAGGAGGAAGCTTACTACATTAATGGTAAACATGACGCACTTATTAGTGAGAGATTGTTTAATCAGGTTCAACAAATAATGGACAAGAAAAGAAAAGTAGAAGGTCCCGGTGGAAGAGTGTTTGGCAACGAGCGTTTTCCGCTTAGAGGTCTGCTGACATGTCCTAGGTGTGGAAAGAATCTTACTGCAAGTGGCGCAAAGGGCAAGTCTAAAACCTATTACTATTATCACTGTCATTACAAATGTGGATTCAGATTTGATTCGGACAAATTAAACGAACTTTTTGAACTGGAAATTTCTAAGTTGGAATATAATCCAATCATTAAAGAGCTTATGAAAGAAATACTTTTAGATAACTATAAACAATTCACTTGCGATATAGAGGCTAAGAGGAAGTCAATTTCAAAGGAGATTAATTTGCTTGAAGAAAAAGTTGCTAGTGCAAGAGATAAATATCTTGAAGATAAACTTGATGAAGAAGATTATAAAGAGATCAAAAAAATTACCAAATGCAAAATAGAACAACTTGAACAGGAGATTCAACAGATGGTCTCAGAAAGTAAAGAACTTGACATAAAGACAAAAATAGAAAATGCACTTGATTCAATGGAAAACCTTGTAAACCTTTACCAGCAGGGCGATCTTCAAACGAAAAGAACAATAGGGTGTTTGATATTCCCCCAAAAAGTCGAATTTGACGGAAAAAGTTTTCAAACACCTAAAATGAATATTGTTGCTCAGTGTATCTACCAGTATAACAACGGATTAGGAAATAAAAAAAACCGACATCGAAGAGTGAAATCTTCAAATGTCGGTCTTGTGACCTCGACAGGATTCAAACCTGTAACCTTCTGAGCCGTAATCAGATGCGCTATTCAGTTGCGCCACGAGGCCGTTTGTTTTGTTATTGTTTAACGGTTGCAAATATACCACTTTTTTCCGTTCTTTGAAACATGAAACAGAAAATTTTACTTTTATTTACGGTATTTTCGCTAATTGCCTGTAAAAGAGAATCAAAAATTTCGTCCTCAGATTGGACGACTCTCTCAAATCGTATTCAATACAAGGAGCAAGACGGAAACCTGGAACTGAAATCGGGAAATTTCACCTATAATTTCAGACAAATCAAACTCCTTTCAAGAAAATTATCCTTCTTAATGCCAGTATGGCGGGGTATATTTCAGAGCTTGGAGTAGAAAATTTAGTCATTGGTGTATCCAGTCCTGAGTATATTTATTCAGAAAAAATCCAAAATCTGATTAAAGAAGGAAAAATTCAGAATGTAGGAAGCGATCAGAAGTATGATGTGGAGAAAATTATTTCCATGAAACCGGATGCTATTTTCACCAATTACATCGCAAGTTTTGATAATACTTACCAGTTATTGAAAAATAACGGAATTCAGGTCGTATTCCTTGATGAGTATATGGAACAGCTGCCATTGCAGAAAACAGCTTACATTAAGCTTTTCGGAGAACTGTTCGGAAAAGAAAAAGAAGCTGAAGCCAAATATCAGGATGTGGAGAAAAACTACAATGAGTTGAAGAAGCTTGCACTGACTGCAAAAGAGAAGCCCGTTGTCCTTGCCAATGAAATGTATGGTGATGTTTGGTATCTTCCGGGCGGAAATACTTCAGTAGCACATTATATTGCTGATGCTAATGCGAATTATATTATGAAAGATAATAAAGATGAAAAAGCATTGACAATGAGTTTTGAAGAAGTATATGCTAAAGCAGGAAATGTTCAATACTGGGTAAATGCAGGAAATCATGCTTCAAAAAAAGAAATGTTAGGAATGAATCCTTTCTATGGAAAACTCGATGTTTTCAATAAAGGTAAGCTTTACACAATGGCAGGAAAAGAGAAAGAGAAGGCCAATGATTTCTTCGAAAGTGGAGTGGTAAGAGCAGATCTGATCCTTAAAGATTATATTAAAATCTTTCATCCTGAACTTTTACCGGAGTATCAGCTTACTTATATGAAAGAATTAAAGTAACTCGGACTATTTTTGCTTATTTTTGCCTTTCCTTTTTATAAAGTTATGTGGAAAAGAATTAAACAATTTATTTTCATCGTTCTTGTATTGAACGTAGTTTTCATCATTTGGGGAAGATTTTTCAATCCACCCATTACCCTTACCCAGATAGGAGGCCTTTTTGAGTATGGAAAATTACACAGAGACTATATTTCCTATGATGAAATGGGGAGTAATGTAAAAAAAGCAGTGATTGCTTCAGAAGATCAGAAATTCTTTGACCATAACGGGTTCGATTATACAGCCATAGAAAAGGCAATGAAGCACAATGAACAGGGGAAAAAAATAAGAGGGGGAAGTACCATTTCCCAGCAAACCGCAAAGAATGTTTTTCTTTGGCAGGGAAGAAGTTGGGTAAGAAAAGGACTGGAAGCTGTTTATACTTTCATTATTGAGAAGGTATGGAGTAAAGATATTATCCTTGAAAGATACCTGAATTCTATTGAAATGGGGCAGGGCGTATTTGGAGTAGAGGCAGCAGCACAATATTATTTCGGAAAATCATCCAAGGATCTAAGTGCCTCAGATGCAGCCTGGATTGCAGCTGTATTGCCTAATCCAAAGAAATATGATCCCAAGAATCCATCCCCTTATCTGAGAAAGAAACATAATTGGATCATGAGACAGATGAGGAATGTGAGTTTGAAATAGTATCTTTGTACTAATGAAATTCTTTAATTCCAGCACAAATTTTGAGTCAGTTCTTAAAAAGTACTTTTCTTTTAAGAATGAAACCCTTTCTTTGGAGCCCTTTGCAGAGCTTTTAGAGAGTGTGAAAAGAGCTGACTTTACAGATGTGCTCAATTTTCTTAGAAGTAATCCCAATTTTGCTGAAAACTTCAAGCATTACATTCACAATATTTTTAAAGGAAGACCATTCAACCTGTCCTTGACAGAAGCTAATATTCTTTCTGAAAATGCCTTCTTTCCGGAACTTAAAAAAAGAATCCTGAACAAGGTTCTGCCACCGGTAGAAAATGAGAAAACGGTGTGGTACATGATTGACAATGTCAGTCTCCGACCTAATAAGGACTTAAAATACCTTCACAACCTTCCTGAAAATGAGATTGATGAATTTCTAACCCTTATTGGTGCGTCAGATTTTATCATTAAACCCAACGTGAAAAAGGAGCTTATTTTCTCGATGAATATCCTTTCATGGAGGGTGACGGGAATGGCTATGGAAGTGGAAGTGGTAAGGATGGCTCCCCAATATAGAAATCTAGACAACCCGTTTTTAGCTCTTCAGAATGAATTGGAGGCCTTGGCTGATGACCTTGTTAAAGATCCTGAGTTGCAACTGCATTCTAAAGACAGTAGGTATAAGCAAATCAAGATTTATGCAGAACAATGCCAGGAGTTTGTGAATATTGCTTTTAAGAATTCTGCTAAATACGGGATTTCAGGGAAGATCAATCAATCCTTGTTGAAAATTCGCCAACAAACCGAAAGAATTTATGAAATCGTACAGCTGTTGATTATTGACAACGAGGAAGATGTTTTGTTGAAATCAAAACAGCTGGTCTTTAATATATTGAACTATAAATCCCATAAAAATAATATTGCAGATCTTATCAACGACAGTACAAGATTGATCTCGCATCTTATTACCAACCACACTGCGGAAGCGGGAGCTCATTATATTACTTCCACCAGAAAGGAATATATGACCATGTTCTATAAAGCGAGTGGTGGGGGAATCATTGTAGGAGCGCTCTGTGTTCTGAAAATGCTGTACGGATATATTCCGGGAAGTGACTTCTCCCATGCATTTTTGTACTCTATGAACTATGCAATGGGATTCGTGATGATCTATCTGATGGGATTCACATTGGCAACCAAACAGCCTGCGATGACTGCTGCTACGATGACCAAAGTATTGTCTGAAGAAGGCAACAGCCAAAGAAATAATACGGAATTTGCCCATCTTGTATCGAAATTATTCCGAAGCCAGTTTATTGCTTTTGTAGGAAACGTTTTATTGGCATTTCCGGTAGCACTGGCTATTATTTATGGGTTGGATGTATTCTTCTCACAAAATCTTGCTGTTGACAGATCAGATAAATTATTAAAAGACCTTGATCCTTTCAAATCCAAAGCGATTCTTCACGCGAGTATTGCTGGTTTCTATCTTTTCATTTCAGGAATTATTTCAGGGAATATCGGGAATAACTCCGTATTCTACCAGATTCCGGAAAGGATTGCCAAGAACCTTTCTATCAGAAGCTTTTTCGGGAAGAAATTTGCGAAAGGATTGTCAAAATATTATGCTAAAAACTGGCCTGGAATTGTTTCTAATTTCTGGTTCGGAGTTTTCCTTGGGGCAACAGCACCTGTAGGAATGTTCTTTGGACTTGATCTCGATATAAGACACATTACGTTTGCTGCCGGAAACTTTGCATTGGGATTGTACGGGAAAGATTTCTCAGTAGATTCCTATACGTTTTGGATGTCTTTTTTTACCGTATTTTTAATAGGGTTCTTCAACTTCCTGGTAAGTTTCAGTTTATCCATGTTCCTGGCATTTAGATCAAGAAAGATGAACTTCGGACAGGTAAGTGAGATCTATAAAGAAATTTTTAAGTATTTTGTAAAACATCCGCTGAAATTCTTCCTGCCATTGAGTTCAGGATTGGATAAAAAAGCAGATGATCTGATGAGCAGTACGATTTCTAATAAATCGGAGAAATCAGAAGAACATTAATAGAAAATAAAAAAGCTACCATTGGGTAGCTTTTTTCTAATATGGTGTTGATGATTATGCGCTGCAATCAGGTGATTCAGGGCACAGTGCTGGTAATTGTGTCCAAACGGCACACACTGTAGGGTCTGAGCACAATACTGCACAACATATCATTTGGCCTGCACCTTGAACTTTTTTTAATGATTCTCTTGATAATTTCTTTGATGTAAGTACTTTTTTCATGGTAATTTAATATTAGTTTAGATTTTAAATATATCAATTATCATTGAATTATCTTACATGTTTTTTATAATATTTGCAGATCATCAAATTTATCTGCCCCGAACTTATCCTGAAACTTCTTCAGGTAAAAGCTTTTCCGCATTTTAAAATCATTTTTTAATAGGGGCGAATCGATTTTAATGATGATAGATTTCTTTTCAATATTCACACTTCTGATTTCATTAAAAAGACTCTGATCAAGATAATCTTCAAGGAAATCTTTAATATCAAAGGCTACAAGTTTATCTTCAAAACCATAGATCCTTGCGAAAGATTTCACAAGCTCTGATGACTGAAATTCACGTTTTTTATTCTTCTTCATACGTAGGTTTTCGGCTGCCGGTTTCTTTTATATAAACGCAGCCCATCAATCTTATAAATAGTGTTTTAAAATACTTTAGTTATTCTCAACAAATATTCAATTTATTCTTAATATCAATATATTACCTGATTCCATCCCATACAGAACGCTCATCAGCCCTGTCATCAACGGTAATTTGTGATACAATATCAAACGCATAGATACACGGTTATTAGTATCATAAGTGTCCCAGCCAGGGTTGCCATTTGTGGCAAAATTCACCCATGCTTTATGAACCGTGTCTGCTAATTGCTGTGGAGGATGATTGCCTAGCATATTGGAAAAACCAGGATTGCTTAGATTGTCAAATACAAAGGCAAGTTCAATACCATGACAGGCACCAAGTAAATTGTTACAGGCAGGAGAGCTCCATGAAAATTCATATACGTGCGTATTACCGTGTTTTTCCGCAACGCGCAGTGCAGGGATACGGTAAAACCAATCTGTAATAATTGCACTTAGTATATCACCGGGAGAACTGCCGGAGCGATTAGCTCGGTAGATTTGAGTAGCTTCTGCAGAGAGTCCATAGGCAGCAGCGATAGTATCCAATGCGGAATCTGTGATTTTTGGCAGGATACCCTCAGGGACAAGAAATAATCTAAATTCCTGACTATTGGTACCAATAAGGATATCTATTTCTTTACTGGAACCATTGGCAATACATTCTATTGGGGAGGCCGTTAATAAATGACCATCAATTACCGGTTCAAAAGGCATTAGGTTGAATGCAGCTTCACCCCATAACTCCATTAACGGCTTTGCCATAATTTCGGATCCTAATTGTCCTTGTGCTGCAAAAAGCTTTTCAAGGCTTACTTCTCCAATGGCCTCTCGTGTAGGGGCAACGCCAAGTATTTCTGCTAATCTTGTACCAATAAGCTTTGCGGATGTAGGACTGATTACTGAATGCCCCGCTCCTGATTCTGCAATCGCCCGTCGAAATAAGCCCTGCGCTTCTTTTATAGCAAGCAATGTACATACGCTCATTCCACCGGCAGATTCACCAAAAATAGTAACATTGTCAGGATCGCCGCCAAAGTTAGCAATATTGTCCCGAACCCACTTTAGAGCGGCAATCTGATCCAATATACCAAGATTAGGAACCCCATCTCCAAACCATAAAAATCCTTCAATACCTATTCTATAGTTGATAGTAACTAAAACAACACCATCCCGTGCAAAGCTACTGCCATCATAACCTGGAACAGCCCCTGATCCAAGAACAAAAGCTCCTCCATAAATAAAAACCATAACCGGCTTTTTTTCAGTGGTATCTAAAGTCCAGATATTAAGGTTCAAATAATCGTCCCCCGGAATTACAACATTAGGTAATAGTTCAGCAAAGGGGCCTGTATTAGGCGTTAACTGAGGTGGGGTCGGTCCATATTCTGTTGCATTTCTTATACCGGTCCAGGGTATAGGAGGTTGTGGAGGTTGAAAACGGTTGGCACCAATGGGTGGGGCAGCATACGGAATGCCTTTGAATGTTAGGATGCCTTTCTCGGTTTTAATACCGCTAACGTCTCCATACTGAGTAGTAACTGTGTGTAATGTTTCCATAATAATTGTAAAAAAGTATACTACAAGTTAGAAATATTTGGGTAAATCAAAGAAAATAAAGATGTTAATTATATTTCAGATAAGGTTCACATTCTGTGATATTCAAAAACAAATTTCCAAATAAAAACAAAAGTCTGCATTTTTAGGAAAAATTTAAAGGGAAAGTGTTTAATATTTCAATTGTAGATTTTTTTTCTGACTATCTGAAATTAAAAAACTGAAAATGCATCTCCCAAATAAATAGCTTTTAATCATATCTCAAAGATTATACTTTCTTCATTAATTTTCTTTACTACACTTTCAGTTCTTTCTCTGTGAGTATCTGTAATAAAGATCTGGCCGAAGCTTTCTTTGTTAACAAGCTCAATTAATTGAGAAACTCTTGTATCATCAAGCTTATCAAAAATATCATCTAATAAAAGAATAGGAGTCTTTTTAGTAAGTTCTTTAACAAGACTCATCTGAGCTAGTTTTAAAGAAATAAGGAAAGATTTCTGCTGTCCCTGAGATCCTATTTTCTTAATTAAAATATGATCCATTTCAAAAAGAAGATCATCTTTATGAATCCCTTTGGAAGTATAAGTTAACATTCGGTCTTTCTCAAGGCTTTCTTTCAAGAGTGTCTCAAAAGAATTTTCCAATAAATGAGATTCATAAATGACAGAAACAGTTTCTTTTCCGCCTGAAATAATCTGATAGAAATTCTGAACAATAGGATTTAATTGCTCTACAAATACCTTTCTTTTATTAAAAATTTTAGTTCCGAATCTGGTAATAGGATCATCATAGATATCCAGTGATTCCTTATCCCAGGTTCTGTTTTTAGCAAAATATTTCAGTAAAGCATTTCTTTGCTGAATCGTTTTTTGGTACTGGATCAGATCAAAAAGATATTCCGAGTCTGTTTGGGAAATCATAGCATCCAGAAACTTTCTTCTGCTCTCTCCTGAATCGGAAATAAGATTGGAATCATAAGGTGATATCATTACACTTGGAAGATATCCGATATGATCTGCAAGCCTGTCATAGCTTTTATCATTCTTTTTGATTACTTTCTTCGCTTCTTTAGGTTGGGTGATTCTGATGATATCCTCACTGTCTTCATTCAGGATCTCAGCGTCAATGGTGAAAAAATCTTCCTCTTTTTTGATATTGTTGAGATCCGTATTTCCCAAAAAGCTTTTACCCACTGATAGATAATGCAAAGCATCCAGGATATTGGTTTTGCCTGCACCATTATTGCCTACAAAACAGTTGATTTGTGGGGAAAATTCAAACTTTTTCTCAGAATGGTTTTTGAAATTATATAAGGAAAGCTTCTTGATAATCATTCGTCAAAAATACTCCATTATTAGTAAAAATAAAAAAGGAAGTGCAGAACAAGTTTCTACCCCGAATGAAAAATAAGTGTCATCTCTTTTATTTTCAGAGAAATAAATGAGAATATAGGTGATGATGCAAGATAGAAAAAATGCAGCAGCATAAAGAGGTTTAAGGTAAAAGATGCCAATTATGCTGCTTATGAAAACCATTCCATAGGCAATGTATTTCGTATTCTGAACCCCAATCATCATAGGAAAGGTTTTTACGGTATCACTATTCATATCTCGGATGTCAAAAGGGAGCACCAATGCGGTAATATAAAAAAAGCTGATCAGAAAAATAGGGACACTGAATTCGGGGAGTGTAAGCCAGCAATTGACCAATGCCCAGACCAATCCTACATAAAATACTTTCAATAAAGGAATCTTCCGGATATAAACATCCAGAAAAAAGCTATTATACAACAGTCCCAGCACTACAATAATAAACCACTTTAGTAGTCTTATTTCATTATGATTATGAATAATTAAAAAGGCACAAGCAATTCCTGCAACAGCATTTAATACCAGAATTTTTAAAAAATGCTTGGTGTACTGATATTTAGTATAAAGATAACCACTGAAATAGGTGATAAAAATAAACAGGACAGTAGGGAAACGGAATGTGTTTTGCTCTTTCATGAAAAATACTGCAAAAAGAGTTCCCATTAAAGAGACATAAATTTGGCTGTCAATGACGGTTTTTTTCAGTATTTTTATAATGTTCATTTATCAAAATTAATACATATGAAAAGATTTTCCAAGATATTTATGCTTTCGCTGTTATCATTGGGTTTTTCACCGGTTTTCGCACAGAAATATTATGATGACCAGTGGAAAAAAATAACAGAGAACAGTCAGAAAGGAGCTTATAAATCTAATCTTCCCATCATTTTAGACCTGGAAAACCAAGCTATGAAAGAAAATAACACCATTCAGCTGATCCGTTCCCTAAAAGCAGAATTCAGTATTGTCAATCAAACAGTAGATGATGATCAGAATGATGCTGGTTCAAAATTCTTTAAAAAACTTCAGGAGGCAGAAGGAAAACTTAAAGGAGAGGAAAAGCTAGTGTACAAAGTTCTTCTCAACGGTTTTTTTCTGGACTATTACAACCAAAATTCCTGGAAGATCAACGGCCGAACCAATATTAGTACACAAGATATTGCACAGATTGAGACCTGGACAAAGCTTGATTTTAAAAACTATTTAACTAAAAGCTATCAGGATCTGGATCAGCAGAAGCAGGATATAAAAAAAGTTTCTCTGGAAAAGTATAAATCTCTATTCTCAGAAACTAAGGATATTGCCTATTTCCCAAGCCTGTATGATTGGTATTCCCTGAAAAAGATTGCCTTTTTATCTGAGAATAATATTTTTACAAAAAATGAACTTGCGGAGAACAGAAAATCCATCAATGCAATCTTTGATGAATTGATTGCACAGAATAACGGGAATCCCAAGTTGTATTTCATGAAGAATAAATTGGTAGATAACTGTAATTTCAACCCATGTAAAGATAAACTTGAACAGCTTCAAGCACTTGTGAAATCTGATGTGCAAGGAGATTATAAAGTGGAAATCATGGGGGATATCATGGATGAGCTTATCATAAAAAAGAAGGCAAAAGAAGCTATTGCTGTTGCTTCACAAGCGAAAACTGAGTATCCGAAATCACCTTTTATCGAAAATATTAAGAGCAAAGAAGCTCAGATTACCAATCCGATATTGAGTGTCAAATATGAAAAGCAGACCCAAAATAATCTGCCGATTCATTTTAGTGCAGAATATCAGAATGTTTCAGAATTTTCTTTAAACATTTATGAGGTAAAAGAAGACTTTACTTCCTTGATGAAGTATGTACAGAATTCTTATGCGAATACCTATTTCAGTAAAGTAAAAAAGAAACTGGTAAGAAAAGAAACCTATCAGCTTTCAGATCCTAAAGATTATCAGCTTCATAAAACGTCACTGGAAATCAAACCACTTCCTTCAGGGATTTATGTGGTAGAGTATTCGGTGGCAGGAACAGAAGTAAAAGATAATGATCCGGAAAAGAATTTTTATTTTCTGGTTTCCGGAAACAAGATTATTTATCAGTCTAAATCTTCTCGAAAATCACTTTCAGATGATCTGAAATTGGTGAATAGTGAAAATGGAAAGCCTATTGCCAATGAAAGCCTTAGCTTTTATGAATTTGTAAATAGTAATTCCGTTAATAAAGTCGAAGGAAAAACGAATGAAAAAGGAGTTTTTAAATTTCCTGTTACCGCTAATAAAGATTATTACCGGGTTTTTCTGATTCAACAGCCTACAACCAATGATTTTCAGATTATGCAGGTTTATGGTAGCAATGGTGAAGATTATAACCCGAATAAAGAAGCCCGTTCCAAAGCACAGATTTTTACAGATAGAGCAATCTACAGACCTGGGCAGACTGTGTATTTCAAAGTTGTAAATACCCGTTTGAATAATGAAGTAGAATCTGTGCTTTCAGGAGTTAAGCAAAAGATTACTTTGATGGATGCTAACAACCAAGAAGTTTCTTCTCAAAGTTTTACAACCAATGAATTTGGATCCTATCATGGGAGCTTCATTTTACCAAAAGGAAAGCTAAATGGTGTGTTCTACCTTAATACTGATGGAAATACTCAAGGGTATAAGGATATCAGAGTGGAAGAATACAAAAGACCAAAATTCGAAGTGAGTTTTGATCCTGTAAAAGACGAGTATAAATACGGTCAGACTATAGAACTAAAAGGGAAAGCGATGATGTTCTCCGGAGTTGCTTTAAGCAATACGACCGTAAATTACGAGATCAAAAAGCACAATATCCGATGGAGGTATTTCTGGTGGTACCCAAGAGATAATGATAATGAAAACTCAATATTAGGAGAAGCCAAAACCAACGAGAAGGGAGAGTTTGTCATTCGTCTGGATCTTAAAAAAGATGAAAAATTAGAAGGAATACAGATTGATAATTATGAGATCAATGCTTCGGTTACCGATATCAATGGAGAAACTCAGTCAGCCAATACAAATTTGAAAGTTGCTTCAGTTTCTCACTACATCAAAGCTGATGAAATCAAGAATATATTCAGTGATGAAAATACAAAACTAAAGGTAGAAACTAAAAACTACAATGAACAGAATCTTAAAAAATCATATCAGGTTAAGTTATCGAAACTAGCTGCTCCGGATCGAATTTTTAGAGATAACTTTAAATCGGAAGTTCAGAATCGTCCACAATATTCAAAAGCGGAGTTTATCAGTAAATTCCCACACGATTTATTTGATAAAAATGATGAGATCAAAAACTGGAAGACAGAAAAAGTAGTGGTAGAAAGACAACAGCAGCCAGCTTCAGATACTCAATCCTCTGACCTTGATTTAGGAAAACTGGAGGCAGGAGATTACCAGTTGGAACTGTTCAATATCGAAGGAAAAGACACAATTAAATCAGCTCAATATTTTAGCGTTTGGGATAAAAATTCCCTGAAATCGACGCAGAAGACATTCTTAACGGTGATTGCCCCAAAAGAGGAAATCGCAAGAGGAGAGAAAACAAAAGTATATGTATATTCTGCAATTTCTGATGCATTAATCAATGTTTTTGTTCAGGATGGATCTGGTAAAACGGTTACAGAAACTCATCAACTGAAAAAAGGGATGTTAGAATATACTGCAGATATTCCAAAAGATAAAAATGTTACTTCGCTTAATCTTCAATTCCAGATTGTAGCATTTAATGATGTACAGACAGAAACGGCTGCATTGAAAATAAAGGATACTGAAAAACCTTTAAAAATAGAGACGGTTACTTTCAGAGATAAACTGGAACCTAATTCAAAAGAAAAATGGACGGTAAAAGTGACCGGAAATGATAATGAGAAAGTAAATGCAGAGGTGCTGGCCAATATGTATGATATGTCTTTAGACCAATTTGCCGTGAATACCTACAATTGGGATAAGCTATATACACCATTTAATATCATTACTTCTTACGATGTCAGAGAATATTTGTTGCAAAAAGATATCAAAACAGACTAAGATATTATAATGGAAATTATGTGACAATTCCTGAGTTTAACTGGTTTGATGGTGATATTTCATATGTTTTGGAAGGTAAAGTTGCAGGTATTCAAACTCGAAATGGGGTTAAAGCTCCAGCTTATGCCCCAGCCCCAGTTTCAGCAGCTCGATTTAAAACTGCCAGAGCCGCGTCTGTCGAAGATAAAATGGAAGCTGCAGGTAATATGGCTGAAGTTCAGGCTTCGGATGCAGATGGTGTTGTAGAACAGGCTGAATCCAAAGAATCTTTGGATAAAGTCCCTGTACGTCAGAATTTAAATGAAACCGCATTCTTCTATCCGGATCTGAAAACCGATGCAGAAGGCAACGTCAACTTTGAATTCACTTCTCCGGAAGCTTTAACGAAGTGGAAACTGATGTTCCTGGCTCATACCAAAGATGCAAGAACAGCTACCTTAGAGAAAGAAGTGGTAACACAGAAAGAATTCTCTGTGACACCAAACTATCCAAGATTCTTGAGAGAAGGGGATGAACTGAACTTACAGTCAAAACTATCCAATCTTACCAATAAGAAAATGAAAGGTTCTGCTGAATTGCAGATTTTAGATGCCTTCACCAATGAAAATATCTCTTCAAAATTCGGAATCACTTCAGGAACACAGAATTTTGATTTAAATGAAAACGGAAACGGAGCATTAACCTGGAAGGTAAAAGTTCCCAACAATGTATCTTCTATCATTTTAAAAATTGTAGCAAAAGCAGGAGCTTATTCCGATGGAGAACAACAGGCTGTTGCCGTATTGCCAAATAGAATGTTGGTTACTGATGCTGTACCTGTTTTTGTGAAGGAAGGAGAGACGAAGACTTTCGTACTGGATAACCTTAAAAACAATACCTCTACAACCGCTTCTAATGTTTCCAATACATTGGAATTGACGACCAATCCGATCTGGGAAATTATGTTTGCGCTTCCAAGTCTGAAAAATGACCAGAACAGCTCAGCGGATGTTGTTTTCAATAAGTGGTTTGCAGATGTATTGGCTTCTGAGATTTTCAAAGCTAATCCTAAAATGAAAACTGTTTTTGACGAGTATCAGAATAAAGGAATATTAAATTCAAATCTTGAAAAAAATCAGGAACTGAAGCAGTTGCTATTGGAAGAAACCCCTTGGGTACTGAATAGTAAGAATGAAAATGAACAGATGCAAAAGCTAGCCCTTCTGTTTGACACCAATACAATGAGAAATTCAATGAACCAGGATTGGAGTGATTTCAGTAAACTACAAAACCCTGATGGCGGATTCTCATGGTATGCAGGATATCCAAGTTCTTACAGTACATCATTATATATTCTTAAAAACCTTGGAAAAATGAATCTGTGGTTAAAAGACAATGTAAAAGACTACCAAAGTGCAGGGCAGGATGCTTTAGTCGCTAAATTGATTCAGTATGTAGATAATGAAATCAGTAAATATGCAGATATTAAAAAAGAAAGCGTTTGGAGCAATTGGGTACTTGATTATCTGGATACCAGAAACTATTGGGAAAAACAATATCCGTTAAAAGGGAAAGGAGCCAATTTGAAAACATTGGTAAAACAAAAGGCAAAAACTGCAAAGATCACCGACTTCACGTTTTTCGGACTTCACCGCGCGGCTTTATTAATGAATAATTATGGCGTAAAAGAGGTATCTGATAAGCTGATGAATTACCTTAAAGAAACTTCTACAGATACTAAAACACAAGGAGTATACTGGAAACAGAACCTAAATGACTGGGGTTGGTTTAGTTCTAAAGTCGTGAATCATGCGGGAGCATTGGAAGCTTTCAATACCTTGAAATCGAATGATCAACAATTCATTGAAGAGATGAAGATCTGGTTGGTCACTCAAAAAGAAGTAAATTCATGGGGAAGTTCAAGAGGAACTGCTGAAGTGATCTTTACGATCTTGAATTCAGGAAAATCATGGACAGGTGCAGAAAGTGATAAAGCAACCATCGTTTGGGGCGGAAAAGAAATTGTTCCTCAGACTCAGGCAACAGGATATGTGAAATCTACTGTAAAAACAGAGGCCATAGATAAGAACTTGGGAACCGTTACGGTTACCAAACCAGGGCCAGGTATTGTTCAGGGAGGATTATTCTGGCAGTATTATGAGGATCTGGATAAAATCAAATCATCTGAAAATTATATCTCTGTAACCAAAGAATTGTATAAAAAAGTGAAAACGGTAAACGGAGAAGAACTTCAGAAAATTTCTGCGGAAACTCCGTTGAAAGTAGGAGATAAGGTAACCGTAAGAATGATCCTGAATACAGACCGTGCCATGGAATTTATTCATATTAAAGATATGAGAGCAGCAGGATTCGAACCGATTGACGCACTATCAGGATACCAGTGGAAAAATAATTTAGGATATTATCAATCTACTAAAGATGCCTCCACAAATTTCTATATTCAATATATGCCAAAAGGTAAATATGTGTTTGAATATGATGTGGTTGCTAATGCATCCGGAAAGTTCTCAAACGGCATTACCACTATGCAGAACTACTATGCTCCACAGATGAATGCACACACAAAAGGAACCGGTGTTCAGATTTTGGAATGATTTTTGGCTATTAGGAAATACGTAAAATTTAAAACCAAATAAAATGAAATTTTCAAAAACTTTAATTACTGGATTGATATTGATGGCTGGGGTAAGTGCTTTCGCTCAAAAGAAAGCTGAAAAGTTTGAAAAACTACAGATTGAAATGTTCCCAAAAGCTAAAGAAGGATACAAGCAAGTATATATTCAGCTTCCTGTAGCGAAAAATGAAAGCGATTTAAAAGTAGAAGTTTTTGTAGGAGCTGAAAAAATGTTAGACTGCAATAATTACTCTTTAATGGGAGAAATGAAAAGCCAGGATCTTCAGGGATGGGGATACAACTATTATGAAGTAGAATCCAAAGGAGAAACAGCAGGAACATTAATGGCTTGTCCGGGACAGAAGATGACCAAAAAGTTTGTGACTCTTAAGCCGGAAATTGTAAGATATAACAGCAAACTGCCATTGGTATTCTACGTACCAAAAGATATTGAAGTTCGTTACAGAGTGTTAAGACCTGATAACGCAATGAAAAAAGCAGTTCAAAAGTAAAATTTGCAAGCTTATTATAAACAGAAAACTCCTTACAGTAATGTGAGGAGTTTTCGCTTTATATAGTTTTCTGAGGATTATGCCACCCAATGGTTGGTAATTTCCACATTCCAGCCTTTAGGTGTTTTTTTAATAAGATAAGTAATTCCTGTTGCAATCCCTTCGATCATAAAAATGTAAGTGTCTTTCTCCTGATCACACGGAAATATTTTGCTGTAGTAAGGATTCAGAATATTCATGTAGCTGAAGTTTCGGTATTCAGCAAACTCTTTTGAAGTCAGGAAAATGATTTTTTCATCAATAGGTTCTATTCCTTTCAGATTTTCATCATCCGTTACAATGATTTTATAATCTAAAGAGTATACAAAATCTTTCTTTCTTTTGGGGAGCTCGTCTCTTTGGGCTTTCAGATCCTCTTTAAATGTTGCCAGAGGAATGAAAAATTCTTCATGATAAGGATCATTATCCATTAAAAAATCATAGTTGCCATATAAAATTCCCTGCAGAAGTTTGGTGAAATCATTTTCATGAGTTTTATATTTAGGATTGCTGTCTTCTGCGTCATCGATACCGTCACCGTCAGTATCTTTTAAATAAGGATTAGTGAAAAGTTTTCTGGTTTCTTCAATATCATTGATGCCGTCCCCATCAGAATCTTTTAAGATTTCTGAGAGGTCAAGAGTCAGCAATGCATTATTCTTTACGAGAATATAGTCAGGCGTATTTCCATACACAGGAAGCTTGGTCATTCGGGTAATGTCTGCTTCAACCTGAATATGGTTTTGATCTTTCCATAAAGGATATCTTGAATTGGATTTTAAAAAATAAGGATCATTAGCAACCAATCCTGTAAAATAATTTTGCCAGCTTTTTCCATGGTCTTTGGAAACTCTTACATAATAGTCCTTTGATAGAAAAGAATCTGTGGTATATAGAATAGCGGTTGTCCCGTTAAATTTTTCCTTCTTAATAATAAGTGGGACAGGAATCTCATCTGTCTTTTTAGAAAACTCTTCCTTCCTGATAGTATACAAGGTATCAATGTCACCCAATGGTAGACTCTTTGTTCGCTGGTAAACAGGATCAATAATATTTTTTGATTGAGCGGCTTTCTTTATATATTTTACGGAAGTATATTGAAAAGGAGGAATAAGAACTTGTGCTTCGGTAACCGTCCGAAAAAATGTTGACGAGTGTGTAAGGCTGTCTTTTAGTTTTTCAAACTGTGTACACTTACATGCCTTTGCTTTCTGAGAAAATAGCAGGTGGAAAGGAAACAATAAAAGTGGAGTTAAAAATTTTTTCAAGGTTTTTTAGTTTTTAATTAACATTTAAACGGGTTGGGCAAGACTTTATTTTAAAGTACTTTAAAACTTAAACACTTTTTAAACTTATTTTAAATTCATGGTTTTGTTAAATTTTCTTTGAGTATTTTAACAATTTTTGCATTATATTTGTTATAAACATAAACCATGAAAAACAATTTATTGATTTTTACGTTTAGTTTTTTTGCTTTTCCTGCTTTTGGCTGGGCACAGTCTGCGCCGGATTTTAAAGAACTTCTGGATAGTGCAATGGTTCGGGACTCGAACCTGAAAATGCAGATTACCCAAAACAAACTTACCGATCTCGACGAGCATAAGCTAAAAGATATCTTTCTTCCTACTTTGGAACTAAGCGGTAAAGCAGGTTACCTAAACGGAACAGCAAGACTTACGTCCCCCGAAATTAATCTGGCTCCTTTTATCAATATCGCTGAAGGTGCTTTCAATAATAACTTTAATGTATCCGGATTTTCAGGAGTAGCCAAGGCAGAAGCTAAGATGCTAGTATATTCCGGTGGAAAGGTGAAATACCTGAAAAAAGCCGTTGAAGAAAAGAAGAAATCTGAAGATGTCCTGCTGGAAAAATCCAGAGATGAAGTGGTGGCAAGTATTTCAAGAGCTTATGATCAACTGGCACTGATTCATCAGTCTAAAAAGGTATTGGATGAAAGTAAAAGAAGACTGGATATCAACAAAAAAACAGCCGATAAAGCATTAGGATACGGTCTGATTACACCTTACGATCACAAAAAAATTGAACTGGCTCAGGCTACTTTAAATGCAAAAGTAGTAGAATATGAAGGGAAAAAAGAACTGCTTCTTACTCAGCTTTATATTTTGACGGGAATCAGCAGGGAGCGTCTGAGAATGATAGACCCCACCTTAACTCCTGTGGAACTTCTTGCCGCAGAAAGAGGAATTGAACAAAGAGCGGAAGTTCGAGCGCTTGAGCATGGGATTGCCGCCGCCGATTATAAAATAAAAGCAGAAAGAACCTGGATGATTCCAAAAGTTCAGCTGATGGCCTCTGCATACTATATCGGGCTTTATGGAAATCACATCAAGAGTTCCGAAAATATAGTGCCTGCCGTTCCCATTCTTGGCTATGAAGGTAAGAAACTGGACTGGAGTCCCAATAATGTTAATATTTTTCCTTTAATCACAGCCGGAGTTGGATTTAAATGGGAAATCTTTGATGGTAAAGAAGGAAAACATGCCGAAGAAACCGCTAAAGTAGGTAAAGAAGTACTGCAAAATCAAAAAGAAGATGCATTGAAGAAATTATCATTGAATTTGGCTAATAATCAAACCAATTATGATATTGCAACGGCTCAGATCACTTTAAAAGCGAAAGAAAAAGAATTGGCTAAAAGTGCACTGGTACAGGCTGAAAAAGAATTCAGATATGGAATGAGCAAATCATCCCAACTTATTGATGCCGAAAATGATCTCGAAGCCTCAGAACTGGAATACCAGAATGCGATCTTCAACCAAAGAAGAGCAGGAATAGAACTGATGAGGGCTACTCAGGAATTGGATATTACCAAATTTTATTTAATCCCATAAAAATTAAAATGATGCATAAAAATATAGCTATACTCTTTGTTTCTCTGTTTTTACTGGGAAGTTGTGACAAGAAAAATGAAAAGATTAAAGAACCTGAAGGAAAAACGAAAAAGGATGTCATCTCTTTTGCTCCAAAAGTAACCGGAAGGATTTTAAAAATATATGTTTCTGAAGGACAAACTGTAAAAAAGGGAGATACCCTGGCGCAGCTTGATGTACCGGAAGTGTCAGCAAAAATAGCTCAGGCTCAAGGGGCTGTGAGTGCTGCTGCAGCTCAGGAACAAATGGCAAAGAACGGTGCTACACCGGATCAGTTAAGACAGCTTCAGGCCAAATATAAAGGACTGAAAGAACAATATGATTTTGCTCAGAAATCTTATAAAAGAGCCAATAATATGTTCCGTGACAGTCTGATGTCCCCACAAGCACATGATGAGATCTATGCTAAACTTCAGGGCGCAAAAGCTCAATACGATGCTGTAGTTGCAGAGCTGGATGATGTGAACAGAGGAACCCGTTTCGAAAAAGTAGAAATGGCCGCTGGGCAAGCCTCTCAGGCAAAAGGAGCGCTACAGGAAGCCAATGTGGCGTACTCCGAAAGATATATCATCGCCACCAATGATATGGAAATTGAAACCATCAGCTTAAATCCAGGAGAATTGGCAACCGCTGGTTTTGCTTTGTTCAATGGATATATTCCTGAAAGCACCTATTTCAGATTTACCGTTCCTGAAAGTGCTATTTCAAAATACAAAAAAGGACAGAATGTGAATATGCAGGTAGTGTATAATAAAGAAAATCTGGAAGGATCTGTTGTTTATATCAAGCAGCTCACAAGATATGCAGATATTACTACTGCTTACCCAGATTATCAGCTGCAGGATGCTGTTTATGAAATCAAGGTAAAACCTGCTGATATGAATAAGGCAAAAAGTCTTTTGGTGAATGCCAATGTTATCCTGAAATAATATGAAACGAAACAGAAGGTGCTTTTTACATGCGCCATCTGGTTATTTAAAACATTAAAATATACAGATGAAAGAATTTTTCCGTCTTTTAAAACGTGAGTTCAAACTTTTTATCGGCAATTCTACCTTAAGGACGGTGTTCTTTTTGGCACCAGTTTTTTATGCTACCTTGCTGGGGTTTGTCTACCAAAGCGGAAAAGTTGAAAATACACCTGTATTGGTGATTGACAGAGATAATACTCCATTATCCAGTCAGTTGACTGAAATGCTGGATGATAATAAAAGCATCAAAGTAATACGATATCTGCAGGAACCTTTGAGCATAAAAGATGAGGTAATCCGTCATGAGGCGGCCGCAGTTGTTATTATTCCATCCCGTTTTGAAGGAGATATGCTTCAGAAAAAATATCCTGAACTGAATGTGTATGTGAATACAGGAAACGTTTTGACAGCCAACTTTGCGTCCAAAGCACTTCAGTTGACCATTGGTACTTTCTCTGCCGGAGCATCCATCAAAGCTCTACAAAAAGCAGGAATGCCCGCTGCAAAAGCTGTTACACAATATGAGCCCTTCAAAACCAACTATATAACCCTTTTCAATACGACCAGTAATTATCTTATCTTTATGTGGCCTGCCATGTTGGCGGTGGTATTACAACAGGTAATTTTATTGGCAATGGCTGTAAGTTTTGCTGCAGAATTTCAAGGTGGCTCTTTCGTAAAAGAATATGGGAAAATGAAAAAATGGGCATTTCCTACGATGTTGATTAAGGTTATTCCTATTTGGGTATTTTCCATTCTTATCGTAAGTATCTATTATTTGATGCACATGATTTTCAAAGTGCCAATGCCGGAAGGGATATTTAATTTTATACTTCTTACAGCTGTTTTTGTAGGTTCGGTTTCATTCCTTGGTGTATTTATCAGTATATTGATCCCGGATGCTTTAAAGGCAACACAAATCCTTATGGTTATTGCTTCACCCGCTTTTATCATCAGTGGTTTTACATGGCCTTTAAATGCAATGCCTGCATTTGTACAGTTTATTGCGAACATCATCCCTTTGACTCCTTTTTTACAGGCCTTTAAAATTCTTTTGATTCAAAAAGGATCTGTAGAACTTACTTTCCCTTATCTGGAGCACTTAAGTATTCTTTTAGTTGTGTATGCTATTATAGGATGGATTGCTTTAAAAATTAAGCTTTGGTTTATTTTCAAAAAAGCAGCTCCACAGGAAATTGAAGGAGAAGGAGTTTCAGAAGAAGACAATCAATAATTGTTTTTACCATAATAAGTGTAGAATTATTGTTTCTTTTTAAAAGTAAATAACTCTTGCTTTGTATCAGACTTAATACTCTGAAACCCTTACATTCTCAAACCCTCAAACTCATCAACACGTATTTCACAACTTACAACAAAAAATTCTATCACTGTAAAAATCAAACAAAAAAACTGATATATTTGTCTGTAGTAAAAACAGATCGTATATGGAAAATGTATTTGACGTAAAAGACGCTCAAAACTATATTGATAGGATAAACAAGCTGGTGGAAGATACACATGGATTATGGGGAAAAATGACGGTAGATCAGATGTTGGCTCACTGTAGTGTAACGTATGAAATGGTGTACGAACCGGAAAAACATAAAAAACCTGGATCTATTGCCAAGTTTATTTTGAAGACTTTTGTAAAACCTAAAGTAGTAGGAGCAAAGGCATATCCGAGAGACTCCCCGACGGCACCTCAATTCCTGATAACAGGCCGAAAAAACTTCGATGAGGAAAAAGTAAGATTGATTGGTTTTATTCAAAAAACACAACAATTGGGGGCAGATGCATTTGATGGTAAAGAATCTTTTTCTTTTGGAAAACTAACGGCACAAGAGTGGAATAATATGTTTGCAAAACATCTGAATCATCACCTCTCTCAATTTGGCGTTTAAAAAATCACTTCTATGAAAAAACTTTTATTGCTCTTCATTCTGGCTGCCAATTTTGTTTTGGGGCAGATGCCGGATATTTCAAACACTTGGCTCAATAACAGTAAACCTTATACTGGAACTATTGGGAATAAGGGACAGGAACTGAAGCTTAAAATCAATATCTCTGAACAGAATAAAAAGAATGATCAGGAATATTTTGTTTCAGGATATTCTCTTGTAGATACCAATTATGCCAAACTTGAAGGTAAAATTACTGTTCTAAAATATAAGGATGCCAAAAAGCAAGGAACTATATTTGGTGAATATGAACTGGCAGAAGAGAATAAAGGTAAACATTCGGGAATCTTCAAAGGACGTTTCGTTTATAATTTTAAATGGAATAGAAAAACTGAAAAAATTGAAGGACAATATATAGAGTTAATTGGTGACTGGAAAAGCTATGATGGAACTCTTGAGTTGAAAACGCGTTTGAAAAATCAGTAATACTTTAAAAACATTCCATCTTTTAAATGATCATTTGATTATTAAATATAATAATTTCTAAAAAGGCTTAGCCCTCAATCTTAAAATATGAAACTAGGAGCATTTTCAATCAGTCTAAGTGTAAAGGATCTTCAAAAATCAAAAGACTTTTACGAAAAACTGGGATTTACAACCATGGCCGGAGGTACGGAACAAAATTATCTGATCATGAAAAACGGATCTACTTTAATAGGCTTGTTTCAGGCAATGTTTGATGGCAATATGCTCACTTTTAATCCAGGTTGGGATCAGAATGCCCAGAATCTTGAGTCTTTTGATGATGTACGTGAAATTCAAAAGCGCTTAAAAGAAGGCGGAATAGAAATTGATAAAGAAGCTGATGAAAATACCTCAGGGCCAGAGCATATTTACCTGAAAGATCCGGATGGAAACATGATTCTGATCGATCAGCATAGATAGGCAGAATTCAAAAAAAATTAAAACTTAACTCATAAAAAAACAATCATGGCATCAGTAAACGTTTATTTAACATTTAATGGAAACTGCAGAGACGCATTCGATTTCTATAAGTCGGTTTTCGGAGGAGAATATCCTTACATCGGAACTTTTGGAGAAATGCCTCCAATGGAAGGGAAAGAACTTCCTGAAGAAGATAAGAATAAGATCATGCATGTTACCCTTCCTATTTCTAAGGAAACAATGTTAATGGGAAGTGACACAGGCGGAGAATGGGCTTCCAACTTCAAAGAAGGAAACAATTATTCTATTTCCATTAATGCAGAATCTAAAGAAGAAGCAGAGAAATTATTCAATGGTCTTTCTGCGGGCGGACAGGTTACTATGCCATTGGCAGATACATTCTGGGGCGCTTATTTTGGAATGTTTACCGATAAATTCGGCATCAATTGGATGGTTAATTATGACGACCCTGCCAAAATGCAGCAACATCCATAAGATTACTATTTTGTATCTGAACTATAGTTATAAGTTACCGGCAGTTATCCTGTCGGTTTTTTATTTGATATTATATTTGCATCCTGAAAATTTTTAAATTTGAATAAAGACAATAATGAGTAATCAAAAAAAATAGAATGATGAAATTTACCATTGAAGATATTAAAACTGAACATCAAAAAGTAAAAAGCGGAGCTGATTTCCCCCAATATATAAAAGCTATTAAAAATCTTGGTGTTTCTCATTATACAACTTATGTTGATGATGGAAACACAGCATATTTTGATAATGACAATGAATCTGCTCAAACAGGTCGGAAGTATGATAAGCTTGCCATCGCTGAAAATGTTAACCTTGACGGTTTTAAGACAAGATTGAAGCTTCATCAGCAGGGAGGTACAGATTATATGACATTTTGTAAAGACTGTGCAGAGAACGGAATCGAAGGTTGGGTAATGGATCTGAATGCAATGACCTGCAGCTACTTTGATAAAGATCGGAAAAATATCTTGGTAGAGCAGATTCCGGGTTAAAATAATTAGAATTAGAATAGTGGATCAGATTTAAAGGACTTGCTATAAAACCTTGATCGAGTCAACGATAAAAATATCGTTTGTTATTATTGATTAAAATTATTAATTTTGTTAAAACGATAGATAATAGTAATTGATAAACATGAGAAAGGTTTTTAGAAAGTTGGCATTCACCGTATTGAGTTTGGGATCCGTTTTGACAATGGCACAAAAAAGTGATTTAGGAGCCTGGTATATGTATTTTGGAAATAATAAAATCAGCAAAAAACTGAACTTGCATAATGAAGTACAGTACCGAAATTTTGATGCTATTGGAGATTTAGAACAGCTTCTGATCCGTACAGGAATCGGGTATGATCTGACAGAAAACAATAATAATGTTTTGTTGGGATACGGATTTATTCTGAGCCAGCCTTATGTGAAAGGAGAAAAAAAAGAAAATATAGAACACCGAATCTTCCAGCAATATATTACCAAACAGAAGTTCGGACGTTTTAACCTTCAGCATCGCTATCGTTTGGAAGAGCGTTTTCTCGAAGACGATTTTAGAATGAGATTCCGTTATATGTTAGGATTTAATATTCCGATCACTCAAAAAGAAATGTTGCCGAAAACACTATACGCATCGGTGTATAATGAGATTTTCTTGCATTTCAACAGCCCTGTTTTTGACAGAAACAGAGTCTATGGAGCCCTGGGATATGTGATTAATAAAAACATGCGGATTGAAGCCGGATATATGAATCAGATTCAGGAAAACAGAAACAGAGGGCAGATTCAGATTGGTTTTTATAATAATATACCATTTACCAAAAACTGATTTTGACCGTTTCTGAATGCGTTGATGAAAACTATTATCGAAAGAGATTAATTGAAATTTAACACAAAAAAATAACACATATGCATTCAGGAAAAAGATTTAGCGCACGGGAATTTATCAACTGGACAAGGCGTAGTATTTATGCCTTAATCGTATTAGCTTCCATTCCTACCATTCTGTATTTTTTAGGATGGAAATTCCTCTCTGTGCCCTGGCAGCCCATTGCTATTATGGGAACCGCCGTTGCATTTATTGTAGGGTTTAAAAACAATGCCAGTTACAGCAGACTTTGGGAAGCAAGACAGATCTATGGTGCCATTATTAACGACAGCCGGAGTTTTGGATATATTCTCAGAGATTCCCTTATAGGGAAAGATTCGGGTAGAGTAAAAGAAATGTTCCTTCGTCATTATGCATGGCTTACTGCACTTAGGTTTCAGCTTAGAGAACCGAGGGTTTGGGAAAATGCAGGGACAGCGCAGTTTGATGAGTATGCTAAAAAATATGATATTCCGGAGAGGCTTTCTAAGCTGGATGATGAATTGAAAAAATATCTTTCAGATACGGAACTTCAATATATTCTAGGTAAAAAGAACAGAGCAACACAATTGATGGCCAGCCAAAGTAGAGAGTTGTCTGAAGCTTATGAAAAAGGAGAAATCAATGATTTTCAATGGACGCAGATTAATCAACAGCTTGTAAAATTTACCGATAGTCAGGGAAAAGCAGAAAGAATTAAAAACTTTCCTTATCCAAGGAATTTTTCCTCTATTACTACTTATCTTTTGTTGCTTTTCATTGTATTTGTTCCTTTTGGATTGTTGAAAGAATTTGATAAACTGGGTGAAGGTTCCATGGTAGAAGGATGGACAATCTGGTTCAATATTCCTTTCTCACTATTGGTAACATGGTGTTTCCATACATTAGACAGCGTAGGAGAGGCATCGGTAAACCCATTTGAGGGAAGTGCCAACGATGTTCCTATTACCCAGATCAGCCGTACTATTGAAATTGATATGAGAGATATGTTGGATGAAACCGATCTTCCGCCAGCCATTACTCCGAAAAACAATATTGTACTTTAATTTAAAAAGATTAAAAATCTGCTTGAGATAACACAATCCAGGTTCAGATAATTAATTAATCTTAACAAAAAAATAATACTTAAAAAAACTAAATCAAAATGATTCACAGTTATGTTATAATATCCATTGTAGTCTTATTGTCTGTAATGATATTGGTAATGATTGGGCAGAAACTGAAAGTAGCTTATCCTATTTTTCTTGTCATTGCAGGATTACTGATAAGCTTTGTTCCGGGAATGCCCCGTGTAGAGATAGAACCTGATCTTGTATTTTTGATTTTTCTTCCTCCTATTTTATTTGAAGCCGCCTGGTTTACGTCATGGCAGGATTTTCATAAATGGAGAAAGCAGATCTTTTCTATGGCGTTCGGATTGGTGTTTTTAACATCAATAGTTGTTGCTTATCTTTCCTCTTCTATTATTCCGGGACTTACCCTAGCGATGGGATTCTTATTAGGTGGAGTAAATTCTCCACCGGATGCTGTAGCAGCGACTTCGGTACTGAAACATATGAAAATTCCTAAAAAGATCACCAATATTCTGGAAGGAGAAAGTCTGATTAATGATGCATCCAGTTTAATTGTATTCAAATTTGCTCTTGCAGCAGTTATTTCAGGACAGTTTATCTGGAGAGATGCTATTCAGGATTTCTTTACCATGGCCATTGGCGGAATTGCCGTAGGAGTAGCTGTTGGTTTTCTGTTTGGTGCGTTGTTGAGAATTATTCCTACCAACTCCAATATAGATACCGTGATTACACTGATTGTTCCTTATATCATGTATGTAGGAGCAGAACATTTCCACTTTCCGGAGTATTGGCAGTTGTTGCAGGCGGATTATTAATGTCTTATAACTCTCATTGCTATCTCAGCCATACCTCCAGGATACAGTCCGGGAATGTCTGGAGTGTTTTAATATTTCTGATGAACACCATTATTTTTATCCTTATCGGTCTTGAATTACCAATCGTGGTGGAAGGATTGACGGATTATACCGTTTCAGAAGGGATTTTTTATAGTGTGGTGATCGGTGGAGCAATTATCGGAACAAGAATAATATATAGTTATGCACTGATGTATTTTCCAAGAATTTGCTCTAAAGAATTGAGATTAAAATCTCCGAAACCGGATTGGCGTGAGCCCTTTATTATCAGCTTTGCTGCGATGAGGGGAGTGGTTTCATTGGCCGCAGCATTGTCAATCCCTGCATTTTTGCCCAATGGAGATGCATTTCCGCACCGAAATATCATCTTATTTGTGACCTTCGTTATTATCCTAATTACGCTAGTTGGGCAAGGGTTGCTGCTTTCTCCAATCCTGAAAATATTAAATATACAGGATGCAGGCAGTGAATTACCGGAAGAAAAACAAGAAGTAATCCTGATGCGCAAGCTTAAAGAAACAGCTTTACATAAGTTGGATAATGATTTTTCTGAATTGGCAGTCTCTAACAGTCTTGTACGTCACCAAAAACATAAACTGGAAAATGAAATGATGTTGATGGCAGATAAAGCCCAGTGTATGGCTTCTACCGGAGATTATGTAACAGCCATTAATGAAAATAAAGATGTCCTTCGTCAGATTATTCAGGCCCAGAGAAACGAATTGCATAGAATGAAAAGAGAAAAAATATTTGATGATCATGTGATGAGAACCATAGAAATGCAGTTGGATTTTGATGAAGCAAAGATCACTGGATTTTCTCACGGGTAATATGAAATACTTACGATAAAGTAAGAATAAAACGGCAAAAGTCACAAAAGGATTTAAGCTAAGTCTAAAATTAAGGTTAACTTGCATAAGCTCTTAAGTTTTGAAAATCTCCAGATTTTCAAAACTTAAGAGCTCTTTTAATAATAAGAATATTGACTTTAAAATAACTTAAGTGTCAAGATTCTTTTGTGACTTTTGTGGTTAAAAATAGCTTGTTAAACTTTAAAAATATGGATACACCAATCATTGTTCAGTACAAAATAAATGCTCCTATCGAAAGGATCTGGAAAGCATTAACCGATAAGAATGAAATGAAATCCTGGTATTTTGATATTCAGGATTTTGAACCGGAAGTAGGAAAAATCTTTAATTTCTACGAACCCGGAGGAGAAAAAAAATACCATCATCAGGGAGAAGTTCTGGAAATTATTCCCAATCAAAAACTAAAACATACCTGGACTTATCCCGATTTCTCAGATCAGAAAACAATGGTAACATGGGAATTACAATCTGATAATGATGGAACTCTGGTGACGCTAACTCATGAAGGTATTGAAAACTTTAAAGACTTAGGAGATGGTTTTTCTAGGAAAAACTTTACAGGAGGTTGGAATGCTATTTTAGGAACAAGTTTAAAGGAATACTTAGAAAAATAAAGTATGATAGAATTGCAATTGTTCAATATTAATGATGCTCCGGCATTGATTTCAAATATTAAGGATAAAAAAGCACTTCTCCAATTTGCAGGGCCAATGTACCATTTTCCTTTAACTGAAGATCAACTTGAAGCAGATGTATCCGATGAAAAGAGAACCTTGTTCAAAATTGTTGAAGCAGAAAATCAAAATACAATTGGACATGCCCAGATATTTTTAAAGGATACAACTTTTCTGTTAGGCAGAATATTAATCTGGGACGAAAACAATAGGGGAAAAGGATATGGAAAAAAAGTAATGCAGGAACTCCTGAAATATGGATTCAGGAACTTCAACAGGGAGATTGCGGAACTGAATGTTTACGATTGGAATACCAGCGCTATTGAATGTTATAAAAAGGTAGGCTTTACTATTGATCAGGATATCAGAAATGAAGCGAAGATTGATGATGAAACCTGGGTTTCACTCAATATGAAAATTCACAAGGATACTTTTAAACTATAGAATTATGAGCAGATTTACCGGACTTCGTCCCATGATTTGGACTGAAAACCTAGATGAAACCATAGGGTTTTATATACATATTCTTGGTTTTGAGTTGTTGGGAAGAAATGATGAATGGCATTGGGCTTCTCTTCGAAAAAATGAAGTGTATATTATGCTTTCCTTACCTAATAAAGAAGAAAGTCCTGCAACCATCGGCTTTACCGGATCATTTTATTTTAATGTAGATAAAGTGGACGAATTATGGGAAGATCTTAAAACAAAGGCTAAAATTTGTTATGAAATTGAAACTTTTGAATGGGAAATGAGGGAATTCGCAGTATATGATAATAATGGATATATACTACAATTTGGTGAACCTGTGGATAATATTGGCAATACGGAATAAAATTTGCTATTTTTGGGGAAATATTTAGAAAGTCAATGAAAAAAAATATAATAGCGGGTTTCGCAGCAATTTTACTTCTGGCATCTTGTAATAAAGATAAGGAGATTCTTAATACATTAAATACTTATAATAATTCAATGGAAGCAAAAGGATATCATTTTGGTGATAAACTTCAGCTTCCGAAAGAGGTTACGGAAAATGCAGAAAGTGTAAGCATCAGCTTTGGAGATAAAGAAACTACAGATCTTACTATTGATCCGAAATTTTTTACCTTAGGAGATAATGCGGTTACTTTTAATATCAAAACAAAAGGCGGTGAAACGTTGAATCAGGATGCAACTATCAATGTATTTGCAAAAAGTCCTGAAAAAAATATCGCTTACCAGATTGTAGCAGAATACCCTCACGATCCTAAAAACTTTGTGCAGGGATTCCAGGTGGAAGGAAACACAATCTATGAAAGTGATGGGCAAAACGGATCTTCACAGATCTTAAAATATACATTAGGGACAACTACTCCGCTTGCTTCTACGAAGCAGGCTCCTGAAGATTTTTCAGAAGGAAGCACTATTGTAGGGGATAAAGTATACCAATTGACATGGCAGAGTAAAAAAGGATATATCTATGATAAAAACTCTCTGAAATTGCTTTCAGAATTCGCTTATCCAAATGTATTGGGTGAAGGTTGGGGATTAACGTATGACGGGAAAAACCTGATCGCATCAGACGGAAGTAAGCTTTTATATTTCCTTGATCCTAATGATCCTTCAAAGCTCATTAAGTACATCGCAGTAGCAGGAAGCTCGCAGGCTTATGATCAGTTGAACGAGCTGGAATATCACAATGGATTTGTGTATGCAAATGTATGGCAGAAACCCATCATCCTAAAAATTAACCCAGCAACGGGAGAAGTTGTAGGTACATTTGATTTTACAGAAATTGCAAAACAAAATACCAAAGGAACAGATGATGTTCTGAACGGAATTGCTTTCAAAGGAGAAAATATGTTGGTGACAGGAAAGAACTGGCCGAAAATTTATGAAGTTCAATTGAAATAATTATTCACAATAGTTCATTTTATAAAAATAGCGTTCCTTAGGTAGCGCTATTTTCATTATTAGGAATTATAACATAGACCTTTAAAATTATGAAAAACTCCATTAAGCTCTATCTTATAAATGGTTTTGCTGCAATACTTTTGTTGACATCCTGTAATAAAAATAAAAAAATGATGGATTCTCTTGCGGATTATAATAATGCAATGGAAACCACAGGATATCATTTTGGTGATAAGCTCAAGCTTCCAAAAGAAGTTATTGAAAATGCAGAAAGTATTACCATTAGTTTTATGCAGGGAGAAAGTTCAAGTTTAGCAATAGATCCTAAATTTTTTAGTTTGGGAGATAATAAAGTTGTGTTTGTCATTAAAGCTAAAAATGGAGAAACTTTTAATCAGGATGCTACAATCAATGTGTTTACAAAAGGTAAAGAGAAAAATGGGGTCTATCAGATTGTAGCAGACTATCCTCATAATCCTGATAACTTTATAGAAGGTTTTCTGCTGGAGGGAAATACTGTTTATGAAAGTGATGGCTTAGAGAAAGAATCCCAACTGATAAAATATACTTTAGGTTCAATAGTTCCTACTATGGTAAGAAAACAGGCTGCTGATGTCTTTTCAGAGGGCTGTACAATAGTTGGAGACAAGGTCTATCAACTTACTTATCGTAATAAAATTGGTTTTGTCTACGACAAGAATACATTAGAAAAACTTTCAGAATTTCCCTTGCCTAATGTAATTGGAGAAGGCTGGGGATTAACTTATGATGGAAAAAATCTTGTGGCTACAGATGGTTCAAAATATCTTTATTTTCTTGATGTAAACGAGCCTTCTAAAGTTGTAAAAACAGTTGGTGTAGCGGGGAATACAGAAATATATGAACATCTTAATGAACTTGAATATCATAAAGGTTTTATTTATGCAAACATTTGGCATAAACCTGTCATTATAAAAATTAATCCTATGACTGGAGAAGTGGTAGAGAAATACGACTTCACAAAGTTGACAGATGAAAATAATCAAGGTGACAGTGAACATGTTCTGAACGGAATTGCTTTTAAAGGTGATAATATGTTGGTGACAGGAAAAAATTGGGCAAAGATTTATGAAGTTGCCATTAAATAATTAAAAGTGTAAATTGCTGACATTCTATTTAAAGAAAATATTTTTATATAAAACATTGAGATTAATTTACCTGATATCCCTTTTCATTTTCTGTACCTCTGCGGCGCAGAACGTTCTTCCTTTAGATACCTTGAAGCTGAAAGAAGCTAAAGATATGCTCGCCGATGACTACGGAAATCTGTATATCTATAAAAATAAAGACTTTAGTTTTACCAAATATGACTCTTTAGGGAAACAGATCGGGAAAATGATGCTTACAGTTCCTTATAAAGTACAAACGGTACAAAATCCTTTAAATGTCCCTTTATTCTCAGAAAATGCCCAGGAAATGAAATTTGTAGACCAAAATATGAATGAAATCCAGCGCATAGATTTTAAGCAGAAGTTTGGCTTTATCAGAATGGCCTATGCTGAAGATTTACAACAGCTATGGTTACTGGACGATAGTACAAAACGTCTTATACAATATAACTTCAGAAATGATACTACCATCAACTCATTTCCTTTTGACATCAGTTTTGAAGATCTGATGGATCTGTTGGTGTATGAAACGAAAGTGTATATTCTTACGAAAAAGCATATCAGAATCTATAATCTGAAATTTGAAAAACTCTTTGAAGCACCGGTGGATAACGGAAAACGCTTCAGAAGAGAGAATGATAATATTTTGGTGGTGGGCAATAATTCAATTGTAAAATATGTTCCGGAGAAAGGGATGAGTGTTGTTTTTGAAGATCCTGATGCACAAATTGTGGATAAAAACATCCTTTCTTATTTTGAAATCAAGGGGAACAAGCTTTATCTTTACAGCCTTGAAAAAGTAAAAAAAGCCAGACAGCAAAAACAACAGGAAGCTGAACTTCAGTCCATAGAACAATCTGCAGGGAAACCTGTAGAAAATTCTGAAGAAAAGCCCAATGGAGGAGGAATAGAAAAGAAAGTTTCTGAGAATACATTGGAAAACTTGGTTGAAGAAACGTCCGAAGTTCAGGCAGCAGGCTTAGAAAAGCTTATCAATTAATCAGTAAATACAAGGAAAAAGAATTATGCATATTGCAGTTACAGGAAATATTGGAGCAGGAAAAACAACTTTAACTACGATGCTTTCTAAGCATTACGGATGGGATGCACAGTTTGAAGACGTAGATCACAACCCTTATCTGGAGGATTTTTATTCAGATATGAGTAAGTGGAGCTTTGCACTGCAGGTGTACTTTCTGGGAAGCAGATTCCGTCAGGTAAAAGAAATCAGAGAAAGCGGTAAAAATATTATTCAGGATCGTACTATTTATGAAGATGCTCACATCTTTGCTGAGAACCTTAATGATATGAACCTTCTTTCCGACAGGGATTTTAATAATTATTCATCTGTTTTTGACTTGATGAAATCGTTTGTTTCAGCACCGGATCTTTTGATTTATCTGAAATCAGACGTTCCGAACCTGGTAAAGAAAATTTACAAAAGAGGACGTGAATACGAAGCGTCTATCAGTATTGAATATCTTTCAAAACTGAATCAGAAGTATGAAAAATGGATTTCCGGCTATACAGAAGGAAAACTTTTGATTATTGAAGTAGATGACCTTGATTTTGTAGAAAAACCGGAAGATTTTGGATTGATTTTGGAGAAAATTGAAGCAGAATTGCACGGTTTGTTTTAACAAACTTTTATCAAAGCATTAAGACAAGATCCATTGAATTCTTGTTAAATTTGTGATATGCAAGTTTAATTTTTTAAAATAATTAGAAATGTTAGTTAAGGTTTTACATAACGGAAACTGTTCAAAATCAAATGCAGTATTAGAGTATCTTGATGAAAACGGAGTGTCTTTTGAGATCATTAATATCATAGAAGATCCCTTAAGTATTCTGGAGATTAAAACCGTATTGAAGAAACTTAATCAAAGTGTTTTTCATATCATTCGTAAAACAGATAAGATGTATATCGAAAATTATGCAGATAAAAATTATTCTGAAGAAGAATGGATCAAAATTCTATCCGAAAATCCTTCGCTGATTCAAAGGCCAATTTTGGTAAAAGGTTCAGTAGCGATGCTGGGAAGACCAATTGAAAATGTGAAGTTCTTTATTGAGAAATAATCATTGATACATATAAAATAAAAAAGAGTCCGTTTTACAAGTTAAAACGGACTCTTTTTATTTTCCAGAAAATACGATGCTGCTGGAAATTGAAAGCTCTAATGATCTTTGGTGTTTTCCTTTTTGTTTCCTTTGGGCTGTTGAATGGTATGATATAGTCCCTCCAGTTCTTTTGGGGGATAGCCTGCATCAAACATAGCAGAAGTGTAGGCAGTACCTCCTGAAGTAATGATCAAAGTAGCAGATAATGCCCGATCAGAATACCTTCCTGTTGTAGGAGCTTTATAACTTGATATTTTGGAAAGATCAAGAGCTCCTGCTTGTCTTGCAATTTGCTCCCATTCAGAAGGATTCATTGCGTATTTTGTAGAATCATCATTGTAAACGGTAATTTTATAAGTGGGTGTAAAAATGGAATTACGGTTAATTCCTCTTGTTCTTTCTGTTAATTGTATTTTTTCTATTTTTTGTTGTTGAGTTGCGTTGGTTGATTTTTCTTCATTACTTCCATTTTTGTTTCGATTTGCACAGCAAATTGTTGATATTATTAAAATAATGCTTCCTAATGTTAAAAATACTCTCATTGTGTTATTTTTTATGTTATTTTAACTTTTGTTAAATAGTTGCTTTTTTAATGTATTTAATTATATATATTTGCTAAATTATAAAAAATATACTAATGAAAAACTCTATTATTTTAAAATCCTCTTTAGCCGTATTATTTTTTATGGGCGTAGGATTTTCAAATGCACAGAAGAGAGATGAAGGAAAACCTTCAAAAAAAGTGTGGGAGAAAAGGGAACTTGACTCTAAAGGAACAGAAAAATGTGGAACGGTTGAAAACGAAGAAAACTTACAGAAGAAGTTTCCGAAAAGATTATCTACAGAACAGTTTGAAGCATGGATTGCTCCTTTGATTGAAAAAGCGAAAGCAGACAAGTCTCAGATAGGGAATGTAATTACAATTCCGGTGGTAGTGCACGTTATTCACAGTGGTCAGAATGTAGGAGTTGCTCCTAATATTCCAGATGCTCAGGTAATATCTCAGCTTACTGTAATGACTAATGACTACAGAAGAAAAATTAATACTCCGGGTTATAATACCAATCCTGTAGGTGCTGATACTGAAATAGAATTTGTACTTGCAAAAGTAGACCCTAACGGAAACCCTACCAATGGAATCGACAGAGTAAACCTTTGTAGAGATTACTGGGGAAGAGGTGATGAAAGCCAGGGTTATACCAATTATCTAGACAGTATTGTAAAGACTAAGACCATTTGGGATCCTACCCAATATATGAATATGTGGAGCGTGGATTTTGCTGATAACGGTTTATTAGGATATGCTCAGTTTCCTTCTAATTCTGGCCTAGATGGTCTGAATGCCAATATGGGCCTGCTACTACAGATGGAGTAGTTGCAGGATATTCTACTTTTGGTAGTATGGATTATAATGATGGTACATTCATCATGCAGCCTGGCTATGACAGAGGAAGAACAATGACTCACGAGGTAGGTCACTTCCTGGGATTGAGACATATCTGGGGAGATGATGATTGTGGGACTGATTTTTGTGATGATACGCCTCAGGCACATACTGCAAACTATGAGTGTACTGATCCTATACCGAGTTGTACTAGTCCAAACATTTTTGAAATGGTTGAGAATTATATGGACTATACTAATGATACTTGTATGAATATCTACACTAACGATCAGAAAACAAGAATCAGAACGGTAATGGATAATTCTCCAAGGAGAATGGAGCTGAAAGCATCTACTAAAGATCAGCCAATTGCTTTATTCCCAAATGATGCTGAAATAAAATATGATGGTGGATGTTCAGTAGGTATTGTGAATTGCGGGCAAGGAGCATTACGTCTGCTTATCACAAACAGAGGTACTAGTAATTTGACATCAGCTGTAATCTCTTATAGCATGAATGGAGGTGCTGCTCAGACATATAACTGGACAGGAAATCTTACTCAGGATAAATCAAGTGTGATTAATATTCCTGTTAATGCATCTATAGCTTCTTCACCGGTTTCTTTCTCTATTGCTTCTGTAAATGGAACTACGGACCAGAGAAGTACTAACAATACTACAACTGGTAACTATGTAAAACCTGTTGCTCCTCAGTATTTTGGAACAACTACAGTTACCTTTAAGTTACAAAGAGACAGATGGGGACAGGAGACAAGATGGAATCTTAAAAACAGCGCAGGACAGATTGTAAAATCAGGAAGATATGGTAATACCAATCCTGGTGCGGCAGATCCACAACTTATTACTCAGGTGTGGGATTTACCTGAGGATTGCTATGTGTTTACAATATCTGATGATTTTGGTGACGGTTTAACCGGACAATTGGCAGGTGGTGTAACTGGATATGTAAAACTTATTACAGGTTCTGCAGGTACAGGACAGACTATCTTTGAATTGAATGGTGAATTCTCTTATGAAACTAAAGCGTTTACTACAAAAGAAAGTTTATCAACTTCAGAAACAGCTAAGAAAAACACTTTTGGAGTATATCCTAACCCGGTTAATGATATTCTAAATGTTACAGGCCTTTCAGGAGAATCTCAATTTGAAATTCATAATGCTGTAGGGCAGATCGTGAAAAAAGGAAAAATTAATGATAGTAAGATTCATGTAGCTGATCTTGTAAAAGGAGTGTATGTGATTACGATTAATAATGCTAAAGTTTCAGAGAGCATTAAGTTCGTTAAAAAATAAATACAGCAAAATAATAAGCTGATAAAACCGCCTCTTAGCAGGGGCGGTTTTTGTTATTTAAAAACAATTATATTTTTTTGAAGGAGTAAAGTTATCAAAAGAATAAAAAGCATAAAAAAACCGTTTCATTTTGATCATGAAACGGTTTCTTGTTTACAATAGAATAACGCCTTCTATTTTTGATACTTCTTTATAAATTTTTACTACCTGATCTGCATCTAGAACAAATGCGTTAATGTTGCAGGCTGTGTATTTTCCATTTTTGCTTTCGCGGTTTCCCAATGTAAATTTAATACCATCAAAAACTTTATAAATTTCAGTTAGTTTTGATTGATCTGTAGGAATGATAAATTTAAATAAATAATCCTCAGGAAAATCATGATGACCTTCCAGTTTCTCCTTTAAAGACTCGTAAAAATCTTCAGGACTTGCGTGTTGATTTCCTTGTAATATATCCATCTGCAATTGTTAATATAATATAAATATAACGATTTTTTTCCTATTTTCCAAATGGCCCTAATAGCGATTTAGAGTTCTGATGTTCATAATCTTCGATGATATTAAATAGACCGCTTACCAGTTGTTCAGAGGCAAGTTGACTCAGTCCTCCGGCGTTGACTGTATTTTTATTTCCTCCTAAAAGGTTGCCAAGAAAATTACTTCCAGCTAAAGCTGTATTGATTGTTTTTACAATTCCATATTCATTCAGCTTTTCATCTACCTTGGGCGCAATAGCCGCAATAAGCTGTTGAGATGTTTTCTCCCTCAAAATTTGAGTAGCAGTGGTTCCATCAATGATGCGGGTTACATCCTGAGCATTTAAACTGTTTACAGCTCCTTGTAATATCGGTTTAGAAGTATTTACAGTGTAAGCAGCTGCCTGGGCAATAAAATCCCTTTCTTTAGCAACTAATGAAGGTGCTACTTTTTCCAACATGGAATTGATTTCTCTAAGCTCTTTCGGAAGCGCCTTGTCTACCATATTGTTTTGTAAAAAGGCTTCTTTATTGGTGTAAACGCCCATTCCTTTATCAATACCATTGAGTAGCATCCTCTTAATAATAGAGAGTCCCATATCGGAAGTGGCCAGAGTTGTACAGGATTGTACGGTAGTGGTGATAACAGCACCGGTTCCTATAATAAGAGCCGCTGCAATGATATATTTTTTCATTGTTCTTTTTATTGCTTTTTTCAAAAACTGCACCAAAGGTAAATACTATTTTGTATTTAACAAAATATTAATGATTAGTGAATTATTTGGTGATTATTTTGGTGGTAAATCTGATTTTGTAATTAGTGATATAATATTAAATTGATGCTTATTTTGGTTTTAAATTTATAAAATGTGATCGTATTGAATTTTTTGTATAAAAAAATACAATAGTTTTTGAATTTTTAAGATATGTTAACAAGTTTCGGTTTTTTTTCTATTTTTGGCTAATGTCTTCATTTGAGAAATTAATTGCTTCAAAATGAGACAATGTTGAAAATCTGATTGTACGAATAAAATTGAAACTATATGAAACAAAGTAATTTGAAATATTCATGTCTTATTGCTGTTCTTTACTTCGGTATGAATGTCAATGCTCAGACTCAGCCTAAAGATACTGCTGCCAAAGAGCAGAAGATCGAAGAGGTGGTTCTGATTGGATATGGATCTCAGAAAAAAGAGAACGTGACCGGTAGTATCGGGGTTGTTTCTGCTAAAGATTTAGCGAATAAGCCGAATGCCAATCCTCTGAGTTCTATACAAGGAAAAGTAGCTGGGGTTCAGATATTAAATTCCGGGGCGCCGGGAGGTTCACCCAGAGTGGATATCAGAGGTATTGGATCATTGACAGGTAAAACCGTTTTTATTGTTGATGGAATGATTACTGATGATATTTCTTTCTTAAGTCCTCAGGATATTGAGTCTATGAGTGTTTTGAAAGATCCTTCAAGTTTGGCTATTTATGGAGCAAGAGCATCCAATGGTGCTGTGATCATTAAAACCAAAACAGGAAGAGGGAAAAAACCGGTTTTTAATTTTAACTCTTATCTAGGAATTAAAACCGTGACGAATGTTCCTAAAATGGTCAATTCAGATCAATATTTACAGTTGTATAATGAGAAACTTATCAATGATAAGGCGAAAGATCCTGTGTTCTTAGACAGGTCATCATATCCTGCTGATACCGATTGGTTTAAAGAGATTTTTAGAACAAGTATTATTAACTCTAATGATATTTCTGCTTCAGGAGTTCTTGGAAAACTGAATTATTATGTAAGCGCAGGAAATCTTCAGGATGAAGGAAACCTGGCAGCAGGACAAGGAATTAATTCAGGAAGTGGATTTAACAGATTTACTACCAAAGTGAACCTGAGTTATAAAATTACGGATAACATTACGATCGGAAATAATTTCACTTTTTCAAAAATGCGTACTGATGTTGTGCTTAATACTTTGTTGGATGCTTATTCATCTCCTCCGGTATATGCACCCATCAATCCAGCAACAGGAGATTATCAATATTTTAGTTTGGCTAAAGTTCCTAACTCCAGAGCAAAAATGGATTTATTCAGATCTCAAATTAGAGATGAGAGATTGTTGAATAACATCTGGGGAGAATATAAATTCTTAAAAGATTTTACATTACGAATCAGTTATAGTTCAGATAATATCAATTCAAATAAGTATGAGTATACTCCAACATTTGGATATGTTCCTGTAGCAGACCAAAAACCGAATAAATTAATAACAAGAGATTCCAGAACGAGAAATTATATCTGGGATAATACATTAAGCTGGAAGAAGGACTTTGGAAAACATAATATAGAATTATTAGCAGGTTTTTCAAGAACAAGAAACTCCTATTCTCAAGCCTATGCCGAAGCGTTAAATGTAAACTATAATGGGAATAATACTTCTTTAGATATTTCTAAAGGAACAGACATTTATCGAACAGATTTTGAATTAGGAGGTAGAGATGTTGTTCCATATCAGGATAGGATTCAATCGTTTTTTGGAAGGGTTAATTATGATTATGATGGAAAATACTTAGTGAATGCTTCAGTTCGTAGAGATGGAACGTCTAAATATTCTGCGAATGACAGATCTCGTGTATTTCCGGCGGTGAGTGCTGGATGGGTGATTTCCAGAGAAAACTTTATGAATGAGCAGAATGTTGTTAATCTATTAAAATTAAGAGCAAGCTGGGGTAAACTAGGAAATCCGGATGTACAGAGAGCCTATACCTTAAATACAACTATTCTGGATGCTGGTGCCTATTTCGGAAATTCCGGATATCCTGCACAAACAATAGACAGGGTGATAGATCCAAATATTGGGTGGGAAACCACAACAGGTAAAGATTTTGGATTGGAAATGGCCATGTTCAATAATAAACTGAAAATTGACGCTACTTATTTTGATAAAGATACCAAGGATGTAGTGTATGGTATTGTTCAGGGGACCGTTTCTGGTGCCTCTAACTGGAATAACTATGTTACCAATGCGTACTCTTTTAATAATAAAGGATTTGAATTTTCAGTTAGCTATGATGCTAAGATCAATGATCATATAAAATTTGGGGTCTATGGAAATATGACCACTCTTAAAAATAGAATTACTTCTGTAGCTAATAATTCTTATTTCAATGCAGGAGCAAGTTTATACGGTAATTCAATCATAAGATTACAGGAAGGAGAAGCAGTAGGTTCATACTATGGATATCAAGTTGTAGGGATTTCCAGAATCAGGCAGAAGTAAATGCCTCAGCTGTTCAGAATGGAGCACAAGCTGGTGGATTTAAATTTGCAGATTTAGATGGCAATGGGGTAATAGATGTAAGAGATAAAACATTTTTGGGAAGTCCTATTCCAAAAGGAACGTATGGATTCGGGTTGAATATGAACGTATATGATTTCGACTTCGCTATTGATTTCCAAGGTGTGTTTGGTAACAAAATTTACAATTTCAACAGAGAACAACGCTATGGAAACGAAAGTTGGGATCTGGATTTCTATAATAACAGATGGCATGGTGAAGGAACATCCAATATGTATCCGATGGCAACCAATAACCAAGCTATTATTTACCCAATAGCTTCTATGTAGAAGATGGAAGTTATATAAGAATCAGAAATATTCAAGTGGGGTATAACTTGCCTACATCATTGGCGAAATCGATGTCAATGACCAAATTAAGATTATACGTAAGTGCTCAAAACCCTTGGACTAGTTTTAAATATAACGGATTCTCACCTGAAATCTTAAATACCGACAGAGTACAAATGGGTGTGGATAATAACATCTATCCGATTTCAGCAATTTATACTGTTGGGCTTAATTTAACATTTTAACAAGAAAGAATTATGAAAAAGATATTTTTATCAATCGCGCTATTATCACTTGCAGCAAGTTGTAATGATTATTTAGATATAAAACAAGAAGGGTATACGGAGGCAGCATCATTCTTCAAAACGCAAGATGATGCGATACAGGCAACAAGTGCGATCTATAGCTTTCTGAGAAGTTGGGAAAATTCGGCTTTTCCATATCAATTTGTATTTGGAGTACCGGCAGATGATGTGGTTAAAGGGTCTAACCCCGGAGATGCTTCTTTTATCAACGTATATGATAATTTTACGTATACCGTTAGTGATGACGGGATAAGAGGGTATTGGATCGGACAGTGGCAAGGTCTGAACAGTTGTAATCAGGTGATTACCAATGTTCCAAAAATTGATATGGATTCAGCGTTAAAAACAAGATTAGTTGCTGAAGCAAAAATGCTGCGAGCATACCTGTATTTTAACTTAGTAAGGATATATGGCGGCGTTCCTATTTTTGATGGACTTCAGAGTAATTACAAAGTTCCTAGAAACTCAGTAGAAGAGGTGTATAACTTTATTATTTCTGATCTTACCAGTGCCGCAGAAATTCTTCCTCAGACCTATCCTGCTTCTGATTTAGGAAGAGTAACAAAAGGTGCAGCATTAGGCTTACTTGCCAAAGTATATCTTTATAAGAAAGACTGGCAAAAAGCATACGATACCTCTAACCAGGTAATGGCAATGGGGTATGATTTAGATCCTGATTTCAATCATGTGTTCAGACCATCAGGTGAATTTGGAAAAGAATCTGTTTTTGAAGTCAACTGTGATTGTATACCTCCATTGAAAGGAAGTCAGTATGCAGAAGTACAGGGTGTAAGAGACCAGTTTGGCTGGGGCTTCTTTACTCCTTCAAGCGCTCTTGAAAATGCATTTGAACCTGGTGATATCAGAAAAGAGCTTACCATCCTTAGAAACGGAGAGACTACTCCGGAAGGCGATTTAATCGCGATGGGGGATGCTCAATCAGTAACTACTTATAACCAAAAGGTATATGTACCAAAAGCTTTGAATAAGAGTGCTTGTGGTTACGGATCTATTCAGAATATCAGAATTTTAAGATTTGCAGAAATTCTTCTGATCAATGCAGAGGCAGCTAACGAACTTGGGAATACCGCTGCAGCGACTACAAATCTTAATAGAGTAAGAACCAGAGCAAAATTATCAGGAACTACTGCTACAACACAAGTAGCTCTTAGAACCGCTATCTGGAATGAGCGTAGAGTAGAGCTAGCAATGGAAGGAGATCGTTTTGTAGATCTTGTAAGAACAGGACAGGCATCTACAGTACTTGCTTCTTATGGATTCAAGACCGGGAAGAATGAATTATTCCCAATTCCATTTGATGCCATCACCGAAAGTGCTGGAGTATTTACCCAGAACCCAGGATATTAACCAATAACCAAAAACTAGAGGAGAGTGAAAATTCTCCTCTAATTTTATAACCCATAACCCGATATTAATGAAAAGGACTCTATTATCAATTGCCGTAACCTCTTTATTCTTTACTTATTCTTGCAAAAATGCCCAGGTTTCAAAACCGGAAACGAGGAAGAATAATGTGGTTAAAAGTACAATCACAGACGAACAGCTCATGGATAAGGTGCAGAAAGATGCGTTAAAATACTTTTGGGACTACGCAGAACCCAATTCTATGCTGGGAAGAGAACGTTACCATGAAGATGATATTTATCCGGATCATGATAAGCATGTGATTACCACTGGAGGATCAGGTTTTGGATTAGCAACCCTATTGGTAGGAGTGGAAAGAGGGTTTGTCCCAAGAAAAGAAGCTGTAAAAAGACTTACTCATATCATGGATTTTCTGGCCAAAGCAGATCGCCACAAAGGAGCATGGTCGCATTGGATCAATGGGGAAACAGGTAAAACAGTTCCTTTCGGAAAGAAAGATAATGGCGGAGATCTTGTAGAGACAGCATTTCTTACTTCAGGAATATTGATGGTTCGTGAATACTTCAAAAACGGAAACGCAGAAGAAAAAGCATTAGCCGCAAAATGTGATGAACTTTGGAAAGGAATTCAATGGAACTGGTATACCAAAGGAGGTGAAAAAGTACTGTATTGGCACTGGTCACCGGAATATCAATGGGAAATGAATTTCCCGCTTGAAGGCTACAATGAATGTCTCATTACTTATATCCTTGCGGCATCTTCACCCACTTATTCTATAGATGCTGAAACTTATTATAAAGGCTGGACAAGAAACGGAACGTACCTTACAGACAAAACAAAATACGGATTACCTCTGTATGTAAAACATAACTATGCCGAAGAATACGGCGGGCCACTTTTCTGGGCTCAATATTCATACATAGGACTTGATCCGACAGGATTATCCGATAAACTAGTGAAAAACTATTTTGATATTAATAAAAATCAAACTCTTATCGATTACAAATACTGCGTTGAAAACCCTAAACAATGGAAAGGCTATGGCCCTAATTATTGGGGGCTGACTGCAGGATATACAAGAAATGAGGATGGCAGCACAGGCTATACCGCTCATATGCCAAGTAATGATAATGGAGTAATCACTCCTACAGCGGCTTTGAGCAGTTTCCCATACACCCCAAAAGAATCCATGAATTTTCTTAGGTTTATATATACTCAAAAACCTGAATTTATAGGTTCAGCAGGGCCTTACGATGCGACATCTATCAATTACAACAATTGGTTTACCCCAAGATATCTGGCAATTGATCAAGGAACAATAGCGCCTATGATCGAAAATTACAGAACAGGATTTCTCTGGAAGTTATTTATGAATGCTCCGGAAATCCAAAAAGGATTGAAAAAGCTAAGCTTTCAATCTACAAAATATGGAATAAAATAATAAAGATATATCTCATTGATTTAGTAGATAATGGAGGTTTTATATGATCATTTAACCCCCAATAATCTGCACAATCCGCACAATCTGCGAGAGAAATAAAAACCAAATCCAATGGCTTTAGCCAAAACCTAATAATATTATGAAATTAAAACATATTCCCCTTTTATTGCTTCCGTTTTCCCTACAGCTGAATGCTCAGGAAATCAAAGGCGAAATGAACAAAGAAGTAAAACGCCAGGAGAAAATGTCCTATATACTGGATTATCCTCAAAATGTCAAAGGAAATGTCCCCTTGATCGTTTTTCTTCATGGCTCAGGAGAAAGAGGAAATAACCTTGAGTTGGTAAAAGCACACAGCCCATTCACTTATAAAAATCTGATCAAAGAACCGGTGGCTATTTTGGCACCGCAATGTCCGGCAGATAGCTGGTGGGATACTGTCACAATATATAATCTGATTAAAGAAATTCAGGAAAAATATAAAATTGATGCCTCCAGAATTTACCTTACAGGACTTTCTATGGGCGGATGGGGAACTTTAAAGCTGGCTATGGAACATCCAGAAATGTTTGCCGCCGTAGCTTCAGTTTGTGCCCCTACAGATCAGGTGATGACGGCCAATATTCAGCAGTTTAAAGATTTGAATATGAAAATATTCCACGGTGGTATGGATGATGTCGTATTGCCGGAGAATGCCTTGAAATTTTATCAGAAGCTTCATCCCATAAACCCGAAAGCTGAATTGGTGATTTTCCCAAATGATAATCACAACTCATGGGATTCTGCGTATTCAAATCCGGAATTGTATGAATGGATGCTGTCTAAAAAGAAAAAGTAGATAAGAAGTTACATCTTTTAATTGAATAGTAATGGGGATAATAAAACTTAAAGGCATAATACTGGAACCTTTTAGTGGAAATATAAAAAATATCCATGAGATGCACCGATATGAAAATGGAGAACTTGTAGCTTCTACTTTTTTTGAAAACTCAAGGAGGACAAGAAAATTAGATTTCAGGGATGATGAACGCTTTGAAACCATTTATGAATATCATCAGAATTATGACGCAGAAATTATATATGATTATGATCAGAATAATGTGGAGTATTTTGTCTCTGTTAAAAATCCATTTGATGAGTATAAAAAATTTGATATCTACTCTGCAGATAAGAATTTTCTGGAACAAAAAATTAAAAAAGAAGGTGATTGGCAGCAGTTTCTGATTCTAAAAACAGATGAAAATGAAATTAGTTATACTTTCAACGGGGAAAAGCTTACAGAAATGATTTTTGAGATCAAAGGGTATGAAGAGTCTTATCGTATCAATGTTGCTTACAGTGAAGATGGAAAAACATGTCAGGTCTGGAAGAAATATGTCAATGCTGAGTATCCTACGATCATGAAAACTTATGAATTTGCTGATAATATGGTTATTGAAAGAGAAGATAATCAGATCAAATATACTGTTTCTGAAAGAGAACGGGTGGTAAGAATTGGACAATTCTCATATAATGAAGAAAAACTGAATCTGTTCAGATGTTATATGCAAACCCAAGATGAGGAGACGTTCAGTGAAATAATGAAAGATATTCGCCTTGAAACTTTTAATTATGATGAATTTGAAAATCTGATATTACATGAGGTATCATTTTATCGTCCGGATTTTTCTAAAGATCGCCTTACTCCTTACTTGGAAGAAATTGAACATTTTGATCAATACAATATCCATTACGGAAGCGAGTATTGCAAACGAAAGAAGATTATGATGACTATAGTGGAACTTTACATAAGCTTGAATATCTTGAAGGAAAAGTAAATGAATATAACCAGGAGGATGAGCTTGTTGCTGTATATTATATTGAAAATGAAAAGAAAACTCATGCGGAATTTTTCTCACCTGATTATTTTTCCATTAAAAAATATGACGAATATGGAAATGTTATAGAATTGTACACTGAGCATAAAGCTACCAATTTCACTAAAACAACTACACTGAAGATATTATATCAGTAAAAATTAGAACTCAGATATTAACGATTGAAGATTATCAATTTTCAATTAAATACCAAAAATATAAAACAATAATAATAAGAAGATAGATTTATGAAAAAGTTAATTATACTTGCAACCCTGGCTCTTTCGCCGGTGTTTTCCGCTCAGGAAATGGTGGATAAGCCCGTACAGTCTTATCAGACTGCACAATATCAGGCGAAGAAGAAAGCCTTTGTAGATAATCTTTTATCTAAGATGACCTTAGATGAGAAAATAGGACAAATGAACCTCCCGACTTCCGGTGACTTTACGACCGGGATGGCCCAAAGCTCAGATATTGGAAAAAAGGTAGAACAGGGATTAGTAGGCGGATTATTCAATATAAAAGGAGCAGATAAAATTAAAGCAGTTCAGAAAGTAGCTGTTGAAAAAAGCCGATTGAAAATTCCAATGATCTTCGGAATGGATGTGATTCACGGATATGAAACTACATTTCCTATTCCATTGGGCTTAGCCGCTTCATGGGATATGAATCTGGTACAGCAATCTGCCAAAGTGGCGGCAAGAGAAGCTGCTTCTGACGGGATCAATTGGACGTTTTCGCCAATGGTAGATATTTCCCGTGAACCAAGATGGGGAAGAGTTTCTGAAGGTTCCGGAGAAGATCCGTATTTAGGAAGTGAGATCTCAAAAAATATGGTTTATGGGTATCAAGGGAAAGATTTGGCTAACGGAACCAATATATTAGCTTGTGTGAAGCACTTTGCATTATATGGGGCTGGAGAATCCGGAAGAGATTACAATACCGTTGATATGAGCCATGTAAGAATGTTCAATGAATATTTTCCACCTTATAAAGCTGCCGTAGACGCTGGAGTTGCTTCCGTAATGGCCTCTTTCAATGAAGTAGACGGAGTTCCTGCAACAGGAAGCAGATGGCTTCAGACCGAAATATTGAGAAACCAATGGAAATTTAAAGGATTTGTAGTAACCGATTATACCGGGATCAATGAAATGGTTGATCACGGAATGGGAGACCTTCAGCAGGTTTCAGCATTAGCTTTAAAAGCAGGTGTTGATATGGATATGGTAGGAGAAGGCTTCTTAACAACCTTGAAAAAATCTTTAGCGGAAGGAAAAGTAACTCAGGCTGAGATTGATATGGCAGCCAGAAGAATTCTTGAAGCCAAATACGACTTAGGCCTTTTTGATAATCCATACAAACATGGAGATGCAAAATTAGCGGCCAAAGAAGTGTACAATCTGGAAAACCGTAACATCGCAAGAAATGCGGCTGCCCAGTCAATGGTGTTGTTGAAAAATGAAAATCAGGTTTTACCTTTAAAGAAATCAGGAACTGTTGCTGTGATTGGGCCGTTGGTTAATAATTCAATGAATATGGCTGGAACCTGGAGTGTTGCTACTAAGCATAGCGTTTCAGTTAATTTAATGCAGGGACTTCAGGCGAATTACGGTAAAGAAGTAAAATTTCTTTCTGCAAAAGGAGCAAACATCGATTATGATGCAAAGCTGGAGGAAATTTATGCAGCCCACGGAAAGAAAACAGATAGAGACAACCGTTCAAAAGAAACGTTGTTAAAAGAAGCCGTAGACGTTGCCAACAAAGCCGACGTAATTGTGCTGGCTATCGGAGAATCGGCAGAAATGAGTGGTGAATCCTCATCAAGATCCGAAATCACCATACCTCAATCGCAAGTTGATCTTTTAAATGAGTTAAAAAGACCGGAAAACCCATTGCAATGATCCTTTTTACAGGACGTCCGTTAGCTTTAACGAACGTAAAAGACACTCCTGATGCCATATTAAATGCATGGTTTCCGGGTTCAGAAGCGGGAAATGCAATGGCTGACGTTCTTTTTGGAAAAGTAAACCCATCAGGAAAACTTCCGATGACCTTCCCAAGAAGTTTAGGACAGATCCCTATTTATTACAATGCTAAAAATACGGGACGCCCATTAGATCAGAAATTAGTTGATAAATGTGAATACCAAAGATTCCGTTCCAATTATATGGATGAATGCAATACCCCATTGTATGCATTTGGGTATGGATTAAGTTATACGAAGTTCAACTACTCAGAGATCAGTGTTTCCAATACCAATCCGAAGGGAGATCAGACCATTCAGGCATCAGTTACAGTAGCCAATACAGGGAACTATGATGGAGCTGAGGTTGTTCAGCTTTATATCAGAGATAGAGTAGGAACAATTACAAGACCGGTAAAAGAATTGAAAGGGTTCCAAAAAATATTTTTGAAAAAAGGAGAATCGAAAAAAGTAACCTTCGATATCACTCCGGAAAGTCTTAAATTCTATAATGGAGATTTAAAATACGATTGGGAATCAGGCGAGTTCGATATTATGATCGGTACAAGCTCTGATGAGGTGAAGCTTTCAAAAATCAACTGGACAAAGTAAAAAAATAAAAAAGTTATTCACGTTAATGTGTTTTATGTTTTTTTGGCATGGTTTTTATTCATACCCTCCACAATTATCATAATAAGACAAAAAAAATGAAAAAAACAATTTTATTGAGCGCAATGTTCCTTGGTACTTTAGTATTTGCACAAAAAACTCCGGTATTAGGTGGCGATAAAGATGCTCACGGATGTATCGGTTCAGCAGGATATACGTACTCACAGATCAAAAAAGATTGTGTAAGAACTTTTGAAGAGAAGATCAAATTAAAAGAAGTTGCTTCAAAAGGTGATTATATCGCTGCGGTTATTTTCAGCAAAGACAACAAGAAAGCTGAAGTTTTTGTAAAAGATGCTGAAGGAGGAAGTGTAATTCTTACCAGAGCAGGAAAATCAAAGGCTTGGAAAAAAGATGGGTATGTATTGACTCCTTACAAAAAAAGCGGTTTTCAGCTTAAAAAAGATAATGTTGTAATTTATCAATAAAATCAGATTTTCAAAAAGATAAATTCACTCGAAAGGGTGACTTTTTTTGTAGTATACAAGGAATGTTTTTGAAACTAAGAATGAAATTAATATCTTTATTTCCGAAAACACTTTTACCAAACTGAAAACATTAATAATTTAAATATGAAAAAACCAATTTTATTTAGCATGATGTTCCTGGGATCTTTAATTTTTGCTCAACAAAAAACTCCGGCTTTAGGAGGAGATAGGGATGTTCACGGGTGTATAGGCTCAGCAGGCTATACTTATTCACAACTCAGAAATAACTGTGTAAGAGTTTTTGAACAGAAAATTAAATTAAAGGAAGTAAGCACAGATAAGAGCTCTTCTACTATGACGGCGGTTATTTTTAGTAAAGACATGAAACGGGCTGAGGTTTTCATTCCGGAGGGAATGGCAAAAAGTATTATCCTTGAAAAAGAAGGAAAAGATAAAATTTGGAAGAGCGGAAGTCATATTAAAGAAACATATGTATTAGTTCCTTACAAAAAGACTGGTTACCAAATTAAAAAAGATGATGTCGTAATTTATCAATAAGATCAAATTAAAAAAAATGAATCCACTCGAAAGGGTGGTTTTTTTATGCCCTTTTTTAGGAGCTTCATCCCGCTATCCACTCATACTCCTCGCACCAACCTTTCCCGTGCTAAGGCCATCCACACTCCAAATAATGCTGCGGGGTAACCGCTTCTATGGTAAGTTTACATTACTTAAAATACTTGAGTAAATTAGTGTAAAAATTAAACCTAAAGAGTAAAAGCAGCAGGATTAAGGCAGACGCTTCTCAGATACTAGATATCGCCCCTGATTTTATCCCCCTGCTGCTGTTTTCTTCTAAATCCGGATAGAACATTGTTTGGTAATAACTTTTACCATGATGGATCAGAAGAAAACCTCTTTAATAAAGTCATTGCTTATGTCAAAAATATCAAAAAAAGTTATCGGTGTTGATGTTGGCGCTAAATTTTTAACGCTAAGCTTTATTAATGAACAAAATCAAGAATGTGTTTTCAATATAGAAAATAACCAGCGTTCGATTCTTTCTTTTATAAGAAAAATATCATCCCAAGAGTATAGCCTTGTTATTGAAGCAACCGGGAATTTCAGCAGCCGTATTCTTCATTTATCCTTGAGCCATGGATTAGAAGTAAGTCTGATCAATTGTATGTCTGTAAAGCATTTTGCAAGAATGAAAAATATAATCAGTAAAACAGATGCGGAAGATGCCAGATTAATCAGGCTCTATGGAGAGATGTTCAGCCCCGCTCTTTATGTACCCAAAAGCATGGAGATAGAATATCTGGATCAGGAGATCAAACTTCTGACTGATCTCGAAGAGGAGAAGCGACGTTATGCTGCAAGACTTAAAGCATTACGCTACCATTCACAAATTAATCCAGATACTGAGAAGCATTATGAAAGAAAGCTTAAGCATTTGGATAAAGAAATCAAAGAAGTAGAAAAAGCGCCTTCCCCCAACTTCAGGATAAAGACTTTAAGAAAACTAAAGAACTTATACAGTCCGTTTCCGGAATTGGAGAAAAAACCTCTTTACAATTGATGACGGCTACTTCAGGATTTAAAAATTTTAATTCAGCACAATCATTAGTTAAGTATTTTGGTTTAGCTCCTAGAATATATCAATCTGGAAAAAAATCGTATTCTCCTGGAAAATGTCGCACTTCCAAGACTCATATACGAAGTTTATTGTATGTGTGTTCATGGACGGCGATTAAACACAATCCCCATTGTAAAGAACTTTATTTAAGGTTGTTAGCTAAAGGAAAACCTAAAAAAGTAGCACTCATCGCTGTATGCAATAAACTTTTAAGAATATGCTTTGGAGTAGTTAAAAACAAAGTCCCTTATAATTCTGATTATATAAAAGATAAAATTTTAACTTAAATAATTTGCAAATTAACATAGAACATCGAGGCTAGGGTTATGAGTCATAAGTAATGCATTTAGGTTCAATATCAGATTGCTCAGCTTTTTTTAATACTTTACTACACTTTATAAAATGTAAGGAAATATCCCACCATTAAGTTCACATAAGATGAAAATCTTTAATTTTCAATAAAACTTTAGTTTACGTCTTATACATCAAGTAGATCACTTAAATAGCTTAAGTATTTAAAAAGCTTTTGCACCTCCTTTGTACTTTAATAAAGAAGTGTAAACAGTCTTAATAATTTTTGATTATTTCTCAGAATTTTCCCTATTTCTGATTTCAGAACCGTTTAAAATTTACCTGTATCACTCTCAAAAACCTTGAAATATCTGAACCATTTGTGATTGTCCTATCAACATTCTGAATTCTGAAAAATACGACATACTCTGTCGCAACGCTGTAGTAGATTTGTAGGATTAATGAAGGATATAGAATATAATAAAACATTTCTATTTTTGTAAATATTTTAAATTATGTCACTTCGATATGATTTGCGTGAACTAAAAAAAGTTAAATTTGCGGCAATTTAAAAACTAATCATTAAACTCAAAAACAAACACGGGAATGAAAAAGATTTATCTCAGTGCATTAACCTTATGCACAGTTCTGGGCGTGTCTGCTCAGAATATTCTCTGGCAGAAAGATGTCCAATCCTCTACTCAGGATTTTTTAAGCCAGGTCACTACCACTATTGATCAGCAGTATCTTATTACAGGAAGCTCTATTCAGAGCGACAAACAGCAAACTTCAGAAAGTAAGCAGAACAACGGTTACGATTTTCATTTGGTTAAATTAAACCAACAAGGGCAAGAAGCTTGGGAAAAACATTTTTCAGGAAATAACCATGATTACTTGTCAGCTACTGTCAGCACTCAGGATGGAGGGTTTCTACTGGCTGGAACGTCCTATTCCGGAAAAGGACTGGATAAGAAAGATGATTCTAAAGGCGGATCCGATATCTGGCTGATCCGAATCAATGAATTTGGCGATGAAATGTGGCAGAAAACATTAGGAACCTCTTCCGATGAAGAAGCCAAAGCAGTCATTCAGAGTACAGATCTTGGTTTTTTTGTTGCCGGAAACGTACAAAATTCTTCCAAAGGGTATGGTTCTAAAGATGTCTGGATCATCAGACTGGACAAAGATGGAAAAGAACTCTCCCAACTCGTATTAGGTGGAAAAGGCTTAGACGAAGTAGAGAAAATGATTCCGACAAAAGACGGCGGAGCTCTTCTGGGAATTTATTCAAGAAGTTCAGAGGTTCGTGATCCGAGATCCGGAGATCAACCTCGTGAAACCACCCCAAATCCCGAACCTCGCACCACAACCCCCACAGCCCGCACCGCAAAATCCACAGAAAATTTCGGTGAAGGCGACTATTGGATCGTTAAACTGGATAAAAGCGGAAAAGTAGAATGGGAAAAGAACTTTGGGGGTAAAGCAGACGATCATATCAGAACGCTGGCTTTAACTTCAAATGGCTACATCATTGGTGGTGAATCCAGATCCGAAAGATCAGGAAACAAAACGGTAGGGATTGAAGAAGGGACAGACCTATGGCTGATTGCTCTTAATGAAAGAGGTGATGAACAATGGCAAAAGTCCTACAACTTCAAAAACCGTGATATCCTGATGGGAATGAGTGTGATTCATTCAGCGGATGACAAATCCTCAAAAGGAATTCTTTTAGGCGGTTATACCCAGGCAGAAGGAAGAATAGAAAAAGATGATGAGACCTTCTGGATGCTTTATCTGGACGGAAACGGAAACGAACAATGGAGAAACACGTAAGTGGAGAATCCAGACAGAAAGAAGAAAGACTTTCAGATCTGAAACTGAACAGAGATGGTTCTATCATTTTAGCCGGAACCAGTGGGAAAGAATTAGGCAAAGAAAACTGGAAAATTGTAAAGCTGGGTGATAAGCAGGTCAATGATCTGATTGAAAAATATGACATTAAAATTTATCCGAATCCAGTATCCGATTACGCCTATATAGAAATTGGCTTTGACTTTAAGGAAGCTGATATTATGCTGTATGATATGAGCGGAAGACAGCTTCAGAACTTCAAGACAAAGAACAGAGTGACTAAGATAAATACCCAAGCCTTGGTACAGGGAGCTTATCTGGTGACGATAAAAACGGATAATAATAAAACAGCGAGTGCAAAGCTGATCAAAAAATAAAAGATATTAATCATGAAGAAAGCTATCATTTGTGCAGCCATCTTGTCTGCTCATTTTTACTCTGCTCAGGAAACTTCTAAGGGAGTTCCAAATTCTGGATCTGGAATAGAACTTCCCAATATAGATCCCCCTTCTCCCGAGTCTTCTTTCAGAACACAATTTGGCAACTTGGAAGCCAATGAATTTAAAGGAAATCCCAATATCAATATTCCGATTCATACGATCTCGGATCATGGATTAAAGCATACAATCTCTTTAAAATATGGTAAAGCCGGCGTAAAAGTAAATGATACTCCCAATACATTGGGAATGAACTGGATATTGGAGGCCGGTGGAGTCATCAACAGAACTATTTATGATAAGGCGGATGAATTTGGATATGAAAGAATTTTATTAAGCCTTAATGATCTCACCCGTCTGTACAGTGCACAGGGAGAAGCTGATCTGATAACTTATACTAAAGGGTCTTCCGGACAATATGATCACCAACCTGATGTTTTTAATTTTTCTTTTCCAGGTTATGGTGGAAGTTTTTATCTTGATGCTAATTTCCAGCCTGTTCTTCTGACCCAGGACAATAATCTCAAAATTGAAACGGTAGGAGCGTTCAAGGATAGTCATAGCTTTATTATCACCACTTATGATGGTACAAAATATACTTTCGGAGGAACGGGGGCTACTGAAAAGACTTGGGTGCGGCTTAATGGGGGCTTGAGTGGAGAGACCAGCTTTTTTCTTACCAAAATAGAGAATGTGGCTGGAAATAAAATTGAATTTTCATATTCTGAAATGAGATCTAATGCTACTATACTTGGTATAAGCGAACAGCAGTCTTTGGATACCCGGCTCAAAGATGAAGGTCCGGCAGGTGACGGGAGTACATCATCTCCTTTATTGACTCCCTACAGCCAATCAACTAGAACACTCAATATAACTGATCCTAAAATACTATCTCAGATTAGTACGGGAAGCGAAAAAATTACCATCAATTATTCAACAGATCCTTCAGAAATTTTTCAAAAAATAGGAAATATTGTAATGTCAACGGTAACCAGTACTAATGGTATCACCAACCGTACTACAAGCACAACAAATGTCAAAAAAATTGTATTCGATTATATTAACAATACGGAAAGTGATCGTCAAAAGAAGCGTTTTTTTCTTGAGAAAGTAAAAGAATATGCCATCAAAAATAATCAGGAAACTTTTGTACAGGAATATAAATTTGAATATGATAATCCTCTTGGACTCCCTGCAAGATTATCTAAGACTACTGATTATTTAGGGTATTATAATGGAACCAATAATGGAAACACTTCACTACCTAATTTGAATTTGTTTGGAAATACATATAGCCTGTTTAATAATAGTGGTTCTTATTACGCAGACAAGTTACCCCGTTTTTCCTATGCAAAGCTAGGAACATTAACCTCTGTCACTTATCCAACGAAAGGAAGAACCGTTTTTGAATATGAACCAGAACAAGCAAGGGAATCGGTAAATGTAAAAGCAGAGCATTATGTAGCTATAGGGAATGCACAACCTATTTTTAATGATGAAACATTGATTGATTATGATCTGGTAGAAGCAAGACTTCCTTTGTCCTATGAGGCGATAAGCACATTTGATGCTTCACAAGTTATAGGAAATCAAATCCAGATAGAACTAAAGTTACATTCAAACGATTCTGTAAATTGGGGAACAAAAGGAAAGGCTCTTTTTACTCTTGTGGAAGCTTCTACAGGACAAACGGTATATACAAAACAAATATTTTTATCCAAGAATTATAAATACATAGGGCTTACCGACAATTTAGTTATAAGTGGTACCACATATATGATGAAATTCAAAATATTGGATGATTTATGCAAAGAATGCTCAGCCACGGCACTCATCAGGTATAATGCAAAGGATAAATGGAATATTATTGAAGATGGAAATGTCAGATTGAAGAAACAATATGATGTTTCAGAAGCCGGATCTACAAACATTAAAGACTTTATTATAGCTCGTATAAAGATATCAATAATATAGCTAAGATTCCATCTCAGTATAAACCGGAATTCAGATCCTACAGGTTTGATCAAAAAGTATATGCTCCTTGGACTGACCCCAATTCTGCTCCTCCTGCTGGTGATACTAGGGTGGGTAGTTTATTTGAGACTATTTTTCATTCGGAACCTCAAGTTTCAATGGTGAATTTTGATTCTTTAGAGAATACGGGAGCTTTATATAGTATCTATGATCCAATATATCCTACTGTGACAATCAGTTATGGTGGAGATCAATTTGAGAAGGGAGGTGAGGAAAAAACATTTTCAATACCAGCTTCTGAATATAATAGTTATGCTTTCAGAACTCCTACGGTGGACGGGATGTATACCAATTCCTTAAGTGACCTTAGTATGATCTCGTTATCTGCAGAGAACTCACTATTTTGGAATGTCCCATTGGGAAATCTTAGTGGGAAACTCTTATCCCACAAAATATTTAATAATAAGAATGGACAGCTTTATTTGAAGAATGCCGTAAAAAATGAGTATGGGAAGGATCTGACAGGTGTTATATCAAGTGTTACAGGAGTTACGCTTTTTCCACTTGTTTTCATACAACCGGGAACCAATGTCGGAACTTATCTCAACAATATGTACATCACAGCATATAGGCTTCCTTCGTATTCATTTGCTCTTGATAAAAGTATATCTAAAGAATATCTGGAAGATGTTCCCTTGAATGCTCCAGATGATAGCCCTTATAAAAAGATAATGACAAGTACAAATTACTTGTATAATAATCCAGACCACCAACTGTCAAAGAGTATCACTTCATTCTCTGGTGCCGGAATCCAGGAAACATCTTATTTGTATGCCAGAGAAAAAGGAAATCAAAAGCTGATTAGTGCCAGTATGTTGGGTATTCCTTTGGAGACGACAGTGTCCAATAAGCAGAATCCAACTGATTCTGGAAATGTCATTTCAAAAAATGAGACTAAATATGATAATCCTGCTAATCTATTTCCAAGTTCATTAGTATCTTATGGAATGCAGACTCAGGCTCCGTCCACAGAAATCACTTATGAGAAGTTTGATTCCAAAGGAAATCTTACGCAGTATACTACTAAAGACGGTGCTGTAACGGTTATTATCTGGGGGTATAATCAAACCAAGCCTATTGCCAAGATTGAAAATATACGATTAACAGATATCCAGCAATCTTTTATAGACAGCATTGTGAATGCCTCCGATTTGGATGCCTCTGCCGGGTCAAATAATGACGAGAGCAATTTGCTCAATGCTTTTAAAACCTTCAGAAGCAATTTATCAAGGTATACGGTGACTACCTACAGTTATGATCCCTTAATTGGAGTAAGAAGCATCACCCCGCCATCCGGAATAAGAGAAATCTACCTTTATGATTCCGCCAACAGGCTTGAAAAAGTGATTGATGCCAATGGTAAAATATTGAAAGAGCTGAAATACAACTATAAAAACTAAAATTGATGAAAAAACTTATAATCCCCATAGGAACCCTTCTATTGATGGGTACTATAAAAGCCCAGGTTCAGCTGCCCAGTGGCTTAGCGAGCTCAGCCAATGAAAATTATGTGTATACCAGAACCTATCTGGAGGAGAAGAGCCAGAGTGATCCTGCGGCTAAACAAGCTCAGAGTGTTCAGTATTTTGATGGCTTGGGAAGACCTAAGCAAATGGTAAATGTAAAAGCATCTCCCCAAGGAAAAGATGTGGTTATGCATTTCGAATATGATCAGTTTGGGAGGCAGGTAAAAGATTATTTACCCATTCCTCAGGGAGGAACACTGAATGGAGCAATTACTCCTAATCCTTTATCTAATGTTACAATCTCTTATGGCTCAGAAAAGATCTATTCTGAGAAAGTAGTGGAAAAATCTCCCTTGGACAGAATCTTGCAACAGGTTCAGCCAGGTAACGACTGGGTGAATAAGCCTGTAGGATTTTCATATGAAGCCAATCTGGCCAATGAAGTATACCAATATACAACCAAGACAATATGGGAAAACGGAGCCACTAAAAGCGAGCTAAGTTTGTCTCCTGCTACAACTTATGCTCCCGGAACATTGTATAAGAATACTGTCACAGATGAAGATGGAAATCCAACGGTAGAATTCAAAAATGGGCGAGGTCAAACTCTGATGGTAAGAAAGGTGAATTCTACTGAAAATGCAGATACCTACTATGTGTATAATGAGTATGATCAGTTAGCCTTTGTCATTCCTCCTAAGGCGGTAAACAAAGGAACCGCAGAATCATTACTTAATGATCTCTGTTATCAATATCGTTATGACAGCAGAAACCGTCTGGTAGAAAAGAAATTACCTGGTAAAGGCTGGGAATTTATGGTGTATGATAAAGCTGATAGACTGATCCTCACGCAGGATGCCGTAATGGCACCCAAAGGCAAATGGCTTCTCACAAAATATGATGTTTTTGGAAGAGTAATTTATACAGGAGTTTTAGCATCTACTGCCAAAAGAGCTGTTTTACAAGATCTGATTAAAGACTTAGTCATTACAGAGCCTCGCAGTGCTCAAGGGTTTACCAGAAATGGAATGACGATTTATTATGTCAATAATTATTTCATGGTAGATACAGAAACTATTTTAAGTGTCAATTATTATGATACGTATCCCGGTTACAATTTTAATCCTTCATTTCCATCCACCATTCAGGGCGTGCCTACTTTAACGGAAACGTTATCACCAGAAGGAAGAAGTACCAAAGGACTTTCTGTGATGAGTATAGTTAAAAACATTGAAGATGACAACTGGACGAAGAATTATACCTATTATGATACCAAAGGAAGAGCGATAGGAACGTATTCGATCAATCATTTGGGTGGGTATACGAAGACAGAATCCAAACTGGATTTTGCCGGGGTAGCTCAAACCGTTATTACCAAACATAAAAGACTGGAAACAGATCCTGAAAGAGTGATCACAGAAAATTTTGAATATGATCATCAGAACAGATTGTTGGTTCACAAACATCAGGTAGATTCTAATCCTATAGAAATCCTTACCCAGAATGCATATAATGAACTTTCCCAGTTGGAATCTAAAAAAGTAGGTGGAGCTTCTTTAGGTTCTTCTCTTCAACAAGTTGACTATAAATATAATATCAGAGGCTGGATGACTCAGATTAATGATCCTTCGAATCTGAATGGGAAGTTATTTGGCTATGAAATAAAATACACTAATCCTGTTAACCCCCTCTATGCAACAGCAAGATATAATGGGAATATCGCAGAAATTGATTGGAATACCTCCAATGATAATGTATTGAAAAGATATACCTATGATTATTATACAGATAATAAACTAAAGTTTGGACATTACTCTGAGCCTTGGGCTACAGCTCCCCAAAACAGCTTTTACAGTGAATATATTATATACGATCTGAACGGAAATATCAGCCAATTATATCGTAATGCTAAAAATTCCTCTACTGGATCGGCAATGCAGGTAGATAATCTTACGTATACCTACGCTGGAAACAGATTGCAGACAGTAACAGACAGTACCCAAAATACTGCAGGCTATGAAGGTGGTGGTAATATTATTGAGTATGACCTGAATGGAAGTATGACCAATATGAAGGATAAAGGAATTCAAAATATTGTTTACAACTATCTGAATCTTCCTGATAGAATTGCCATTCAGCAAGCTAATACTTTAGGGGGGATAACGACTACAGATATTAGCCATCTTTATCGGGCAGACGGAGTAAAAAGTTAGTAAAATTTTTTTAGCCAAACAGGTCTTATGGCAAACCCTATAGAACATATAACAGATTATCTTGATGGTTTTTCAATATAGTTTTTACCGGTAATGGAGAGATATGTTTTAGGATGCAGAACAGAAACAGCTTTTTGAAGATCAGGCTTATCGTAAAAACGACTAGCAATCAACCCTCTCTTGTTGGAACTTGGACACTGGATTTTGTTCCTACTGCAGAAGGCTTTTACAGTTTTACAGAAAATCGCTATATTTACCAGTATAAGGATCATTTGGGAAATATCCGGGTAAGCTTTGCCAAAAACACTGCAGGCATTCTTGGAATTACAGATACTAATAACTATTACCCCTTTGGGCTAAACCATATAGGAGGGGAGAAAGGAGTGCTAGGAGGCTATAAGAATTATAAGTACAACGGCAAGGAATTGCAGGAGACTGGGATGTATGATTATGGGGCGAGGATGTACATGCCGGATATTGGAAGATGGGGAGTTATAGATCCACTAGCAGAGAAGATGAGAAGGCATAGTCCTTATAATTATGCTTGGGATAATCCAATTATGTTTATTGATCCGGATGGAATGTTTGCCACGCCACCTGATGATTATTTAGATGTTAATGGTAGGTATTTAGGAAGTGATGGTGCTGCAACTAAACGTAAGAGTTATTAATAGATCTAATTGGAATGATATTAAAGAAGAAAAAGGAGGTACTATGTCAACAGCGGCAACGCAAGCTCTACAGGAAAGCAGTTCCATAGTTACAATAAATAATACTCAAATAAATTCTGATATTAACAATGCTAATAATGAAACCATTGCCGATCAAACAAAGAGAGACAAGTTTGGATAGGCCTGGAAGTTACAAGAGGAGATGTGCCAACAGCACAGTTAACATCTGTTAGAGGACCTGATGGTAGAGATGGTGAAGCAGATGTAATAACTAATATATTACCTGATGCCTCAGGAAAAATTATTAAAACTACTTTCGAAGGAACTAAGTTAATTGCTGGAGCTCAAGTTCATACACATAATAAGTCTCAGAAACCCAATCACGTAACGCAACCTGGAACGTCTCCTCAAGACGCACAAACGTCTAAAAGCCAAAATATTCCAATATATGCTGTTGATTCATACATAGGAAGTCAAAAAAATGGGAATACAATTAATAAAGTTATCTCAAATGGAAGTACAAATAAAGCAGGTACAACTTCAAGCCATAATATAGGACAAGAAGTTTTAAATAATATGGTTAATAAACAAAAATATCCATAATGAAAAAAATTGTGTTAATATTATTATTGAACTTTTGTTTTGTGAGTTGTTACTCACAAAAGGCTACTTCAGATATAATATACTTTTTACCATCTTCTGTTACTGAAGTTCTTAACAAAGAGTTTCAGCAAAGGACTGGAAATAGTAATACTTATATAGTTTTAGACAAAGAAAATATAGATACTTATATTATCTATTTGAGTAATCCTGATTCTCCTAAAAATTTTTGGGCAGAACATTCAAACAGATCTGTATTTTTACAAGGAAAATTAATTCCTCTTTATTTTTATTCTGATGAACACTTTTCATTTGCAGAGAAAGGAGAAATAGTATTAAAAAAGTTAGGAACAGAAGAAGGAATTAGAAAAATTAACACTATTAGAGATAATGTTTTTAAAATAAAGTTTAAACTTAATGGAGAAATAATAAAGTAGATATCAAAGCCCCGCTGCCCCCGCTGGCGCGAGCATCATGCTCGTGTCTGACTAGTCCTGAAAATCTGATACAGATTATAGGACAAAAATAAATAATTAAACCAGAGCAAAGTTTTTTTTGCTTTGGTTTTTATTTTTATAAGTTCTCATTTTAATTTCTGACTGCTTATGCATCTGGTTTGGGGTTAGATAGTAATTTGAAAAATGAGGACGCAGCTCATTGTAAATTTCGATGGATTCCTCTACTAACTTTCTTCTTAAAGCATGGTTTATATGATGCCTGTCAATATTAAATTCGTGCTTTAAAATGCCATTCACTCTCTCCGCTACTGCATTTTCATAAGGATCGGAATTTTGTGTCATACTACATTTTAATTGATGCTTTTGCAAAACGTTCTGGTATTCATTCGAGCAGTATTGTAAGCCACGATCAGAATGATGGATTAAGGATCCCGCCATACCTTTATGTTTCTTTAAAGCTCTTTTCAATGCCATAAGACTACTCTCTGTATTTAAATTATCTGCTACAAAATGTCCCACTATTTTCTTAGAATAAGCGTCAGTTATTAAGCTTAAATAGCTTGGATTTCTTCTGTCTCCTATATAAGTAATATCGGCAACCCAAACCTGGTTGGGTTTTGTTATCTGATAGTCCAGAATCAAATTTTTGTGCTTTCTGAAGCGATGATGGGAGTTGGTAGTAACATGATAATTTTTCCTGGGAGCAATCAATAAGTGATTGGCTCTTAGGATATCAAAAAATTTATCTCTTCCCACTTTGATAGAACTTAGTGATTTTTGTAACATAAAATATAGTTTCCTGCCTCCTAATCTGGGCATTTTAACACGAATACTCTCTACCAGCTTTACAACCTCTGAAGCCCTATTCTTACAAACTTTTGTACGCTTGATACTTCTATAATAGATTTGTCTATTTAACCCTAACAATCCACAAGTAAAAATCAAAGTTTCTTTTTCTTTACTGCGGAAGTCATCGATTGTTCGGGTGGTGAGTTTTTTCGAATATCAATGTGATATTCTTTCTCTGCAAGATCAATCATCATATCAAAAAATATAGCTTTTTTATCAGCAATATAAGCCTGCTTTTCCAAGAAAGCTTTTTGCTTTTCAAGAAGTCTTACTTCGGCTTCTAGTTCCATAATTCGTTGTTCAGGTGTTTTTTCCATGGCATAAGGTCTTTGGTTTTCCCAATCAAAGTTACCATATTTTCTGAGCCAATTCAAAAACTGTAGCATGGGATTGTATGCCATATTTTTTTGCGACAACTGGTAATAGTTGACTCGCCGGATTCAACTTCTTTTACTATTTGAAGTTTTAAACTTAAACTGTAATCTTTCTGCGTACGTTTGATGTACTGTGATTTTAATTGTTCTTCCATAACGATTTGTTTTTTTTGTGTATCGCTATTTCAGGACTAGACAAGTTAAAGCAATGACAATTCAAGAGTCAAATGCCGGAGCAAAAGGAAAAACTGATATAATGCAAACTAACGTAAAAGGAGATTGGCAAGGAGGAGAAATGAAATCTAAATATTCGCTAAAATATGGAGAAGGAGCAAGCGTTACAAACTCATTGTTTGCAGGTACAAGAATTTTAGCAACCAAAGGATTTAAAGGAGGAATAGATTATAATTCAAGTACAGGAAAAACTACTTTTAAATTTAAAGGGTGGTTAAATGCAGCGGGAGCCTATAATAGTACAGCAGGGACAAAAGGTTATCAACAAAATGTCCAAAGTATGTATGAAAATTCTAAAAAACCTAACCCTCAAGATTATTAATTATGAAACAGAATAAAAAATATTTTTTCCTCGCACTGTTATTGTTATTGACTTGTTGCGATTCTCATTCTAATAAGGATCATTTAGACAGTATTGATGATTTCTACGAAAAATGCAGAAAACTTACTTTAAGCGAAAATAAAATAGGTCAAGAGTATCAGTTTAGTTTGATTGGGGGAAAGATTGATGAAATACATGTAAAATATTTAGGAAATATTATTACCTCTAAACATGATACACTTAAAATTGTTAATTCTCAAAACCTATTTGGTTTGTCTGAGCAATCAAAAAGAGGTAATGGCAGTGTTTATATATACGATACTCAAAATAAGCTTATTGGCATTTATTTTTTAGGAGACTACTGGGGAGTACCTTCAAAAATTGAGGGACAAGATTTAGTATTTAGTTATAAAAATGATTTTTGTAATCAAACTACCAAAATCAGTTTGAAAGACAGTATTCCTAAACAAATATTCATAAAATGTACAAAAGAAGGTGGAGATATATATAATTTAGAAACTGCTCATAACTAAACTAAAGCCAATTCAATTTGAGTTGGCTTTGTTGTTTTATAAAATGCTTTGCAGCTTAGTTTGTTTAAGGAATGCATCCAGAAGAGCGAAGATGTGTTGTTTATCGTTCTCTTTTAGTTTTTGTATATCTAAAATTTTAGCGACAATACTTTTATCTAGTAGAATATCCCCTCGCTGCAGCACGAATCCTTTCGTGTGGCATTTTTGAAAACTACAGCTATTATGATACCAAAGGAAGAGCGATTGAAACCCATTCTATCAACCATTTGAGCGGATATACCAAAACAGAATCTAAATTGGATTTTGTGGGAGTTCCAATTCAGGTTGTTACCAAACACTTAAGAAGACAGAATGATGTTGGTATTACGATCAATGAGCGCTTTGATTACGATAATGCCAACAGACTTGTTAAACACTGGCATAAAGTAGATGATCAGCCGGAAGTCTTATTGACGGAAAATATTTATAATGAACTGTCCCAATTGACAAATAAAAAAGTAGGAAATAACCTTCAAAGTATTGATTATGCTTATAATATTCGTGGTTGGATGACAGACATTAATCAAAAGGAAATGTCACTGCTGGATCTTGGAGGGAAATTATTTTCCTATAAGATAAAATACAATCAAGTAGAAGGACTTACAAATCCGGATACCGCTTTATTTTCGGGAAAGAATGTGAAAGGCAGGTACAATGGAAATATTGCAGAAGTAGATTGGAGAGCCGTGGAATCTCTTGGAGCCCATCCATTATCTACCCCTAAAAGATACGGTTATGTCTATGATAGTCTGAATAGATTAACTGCAGGATATTACCAGAACCCTACCAATGCCTGGAGTAAGGAAAATACAGAATCTATAGACTATGACCTGAATGGGAATATTTCGAAAATGTACAGAACCAGTATTGTTGAAAATAACAATACAGCCACTGTTATTGATGAACTTAACTATATGTATTCCGGAAATAAACTTACCAATGTTCATGATACAAAAAATAATCCCTCAGGATATGAAGGCGGGGGCAATACCATTACCTATGATCTGAATGGGAATATGGAGAATATGAAGGATAAAGGAATTAGTTCCATCGCCTACAACTATCTCAATCTTCCCAATAAAATGAGTATGTTAGAGTCAGGAGTGGGTCTTACTTACTTATATGGAGCCAACGGTACAAAACTTCAGAAAATAAATTCAACTTATGAATGTGGTATTGTAGATTGTTATACAGTGAATGCTGTTTCAGATTATTTGGATGGCTTTCAGTATATGAGTACTTCAACCAGCAGAGGGAATGGCGGCGAGACCGAGTTATTGTCTAAAAGCCGGGAAATGTCTAAGGCCATGGAAATACAGGCTTACACGCTCAATAATACTATTAATCCTGTTGACCTAGGAATTAATCCACCAATTGAAGGAGGAATTGTAGAGAAAAAGAATAACAATTTATCTTTTTTCCCCACTGCAGAAGGGTATTATGATTACAAAAAAGATCAGTATATTTACCAGTATAAGGATCATCTTGGCAACGTGAGAATAAGTTTCGGAAGAAACAGCAAAGGCGCACTTGAAATCACCGATGCCAATGATTACTACCCATTTGGAATGAATCATTTGAAGTCAGGAAATGCATTTTTTGGACAGAGTACTTATAAAAATTATAAGTACAACGGAAAGGAATTGCAAGAGACGGGTATGTATGATTATGGAGCAAGGATGTACATGCCTGATCTTGGAAGATGGGGTGTGGTAGATCCGTTGGCGGAGAAGATGACAAGACACAGTCCTTATAATTATGTATTCAATAATCCTGTAATGCATATTGATCCAGATGGGAGGGAACCAGATATTCCTGGAGGACCTAAGCCTAGAGTTTTAGCTGTATTCTATCATGGAGGGCCTACTGGTGATGGTAAAATAAGAAGTAATACCAAAGATGCTGGAGGAGCTGGTACTAGATATAATGCAACTGCTTCTTATGCTAGATCATTGGGGATGGATTTTAAAGGAGCTATGATATCACCAGCATTAACACAAGGTGCAGGTGTTGAGACAGGAAAAGAATTTTTAGAAAAAAACTACCAAAAAGGAGATGTAGTACTTGTATATGGTTATAGTTATGGTGGAGATAATGCTGTAAATTTGGCTGAGGAAGTATCTAATGTTCCTATCGACACTATGATAATTGTTGATAGCTCAGATGGACCATTGAGAGGCTCAACTGTAAATACTTCTATTTCAGATAATGTGAATTCAGCATATGTTTTTTATCAAGAAAACAATTCTGGTGCATCCAGTTCATCAAGGGCTTCTGGTTCGTCTTCTGGTTCATCTAGCAATAGTAGTAATAGGAGCGATGGTGGGAGTAGTAATTCTCCAGGTTCGAGAGGATATAGACATACTTCTGAAGGAAAAGCAAAAGTTACAAATATAAAACTTAGTGGGAAAAACCTAACCCATGGAAATGTCCAAACAAAAGCAGGTGCTCATATTCAAACAGCAATAAATAAAAGATTAGATGAAGCCAACAATAGGTAAATTGTTAATAGTAGCTCTTGTTATAATAGGTTTAGCAAGTGTATATTTTTTAATGTATTATTATAATAGTCAAGATGTAAATGATGTAAAGATTGAAGGTTACGTTTTAGATTCTAATGGCTCTCAACCTTTGAGAGATGCTAAAGTGACAGTTGTAAATGATAGATATGAAAGTGATAATGGATATAAAAACTATGATGAATATTTAGGCCAAGATAAAATAGAACTAAGGACTGATAATAAAGGATATTATTCTGCTATTTTAAAAAAGAGTGCTTACGTATATGTGTATATAGAAAAAGATGGTTATAAACCTATTGAAGAAAGAGGACAACAAGCGCAAAAATTAATTGTTTTTAAAACCAATATGGATAGAGTAAAGTAGGTTTGATGTTGAGAGTATTGGCATATAATAATTTTCTAATTTTCTCTGCCCCCAGCTGGCGCGAGCGTCTCGCTCGTGTCCAGAGATAAAACAAAGCCACTATGTCAGTAGTGGTTTTTGCTCTTCCATCATCAAAAACTATTATATTTACCAGTATAAAGACCATTTAGGAAATGCAAGAGTAAATTTTGCAAGGGAGAACGCAAGTGTTCTTGAAGTTACAGATACAAACAATTACTATCCATTTGGATTAAACCATATTTCAGGAATGTTTGGTCTTTCTAATTTTGGAGCATTATATAGTTATAAGTACAATGGAAAGGAACTTCAGGAAACCGGGATGTATGATTATGGAGCAAGGATGTATATGCCTGATTTAGGAAGATGGGGAACACATGACCCTTTAAGCGATGCTACTTTCCAACCATATAATTACGCTAATGATAATCCTATATCTTTTAATGATCCAACTGGAATGATTGGTCAACAACCTGAAATACATGCGAGTATTGGAGTTACAAAAAATAAAAATGGAGAATATGAAATTATAAGTGCAAAAAATGATGGAGATTTTGGGATCTATTTGGCTGATGCGAACGGAAGTTATGATGTAAACAAAAGTAAAAGAGTTGGTACATTAAATAATGCTTTCGACTTTTTATTTACCAATGACGATACTGGAACATTTCAAAAAGGAGTTGCCCAAAATAGTAATAATGCTTCAAATATAGTACTTAAAACATCATTAAATCTGGGTTCAATATTAAATAAATATAGTTATAATACAGACAATAATATTGATAATTTTTATTTAGACTTAATGAACTTGGCTTATATGTCTGCTAACTATAGTGAAGGAAGTAATATGGGGAAATTAGATTTGAAAAAATCATTAGGACTGGACATGTATACACCAGTAAAAGCAGGAAGCAATATAACATCTTTAAGAGCCGCTTCCAATATTCTTTTTGGATACAATATGCGTAGGATTTATGATAAATATAGTAGTAATTCAAATTTTATAGATAAGTTCCCAACTGCAGGAGACTTTTATACATATGCCATGCAGGCCGTAGGGGGGTATAACCAATTTAAAAATAACAGGAATGGTTTCTTCAATGGAAATGGATATAATAAAGGATTCCCTTTTTATGGAGAACATACATATTCAGGAATGAATATTTATAGAGGTTATTTTCATCAATTTACAAATCAAAAAATACATAGATAAAATGCGTTACATACTTTTATTAATCTTTCTTTCTCTAGTTTCTTGCAAAAAAGAAAAACTTATGTATAAAAAAATTGAAACAGCAGATTACTTGGTTGAAGGTTATACATATGATAATTATACGGATAAAATTTTCCCCAATGAGCTCATCATTGTAGACAAGGTTTCAAAAGATACTATATTCCATTGTAGCACTTGTTATAGTGATTTTCATATGATTTTACAAGATACATTATTAATTTATGGTGGATCTAGGCTGGATAGTACTATTGCACATGGTATATTTTTAAAACGAATTCCTGTACCCCAGATGTATAAAAATAATTTACCATATAAAAGCAAGGATTAAATTGATGATCCCCGCTAGCGCGAGCATCATGCTCGTGCTAAAATAAATAACAAACCTTCGCAATAGTGAGGGTTTTGTATTTTATCTTTAATTATTTTTACAACGAATAAGTCATACATCCTTTTGTAATATAAGAAATGATTACTAAATCTGAGATTAAGCCTATTTTTTGATAAATGACACGAGCTAAAAGCTCGCGCTAGCGAGGGCACACTTGCAGATCAAAGAGCAATATTTAATGGAAGAAGATTTTTAAAAACTGGAAAATAATTTGTTATGAAAAAAAAATATCTACTATCTCCAAAGTCAGTGTTATTATTATTTTTAATATTTGTAATCAGCATAATTTTATTAAATGTTTTTAAACAAGATATTCATAGAAAATACTTATCATTAATAAATTTTTTCTATGTAATTCCTTTGATACTTCTTTTCATATTTATAGGGACAAAAAACCTTAAGATTGCAAACTCTAAAAACGAAAAATTATTTACGATTATTCCATTAGCAATAATTTGTATATTTATTTTATTATTTATTATTAGAATAATCTATATATTGTTAATAATACATACCCCCGCTAGCGCGAACATCATGCTCATGCTAATAATAACAAAAGTCATTGCAGACCAGAACCAGCAATGGCTTTTTTATATTGGTTTAGAAAATGGTTATATTCATCAGTATAAAGATCACCTGGGAAATACCAGAGTGAGCTTTAGAAAAAACAGAGCAGGCGTTCTTGAAGTAACCGATACCAACAATTATTATCCTTTTGTATTAGGCCATATATCCTATATAATGATGAGATGTTCTGATTAAGTGTTTGATAATGTTTTGGTTTTATTTATATTCTGGCTTCAATTATTGTATTTTCAATCAAAAATATCTATATTGGTATTGTCAAATCAAAGCGAAATCCGAAAAGTAAATAAAGTAGGAAAAAATCAAAAAAAATATATTATGAAAAACTTAAGAAAACTTTCAAAAAAAGAATTGAAAACAGTTCAGGGAGGTATCCCGATGTGTCTTTCAGGGTATTTCTGGTGTTCATTTGTGAAAAAGTGTATTCCGGTAGGGTCACCATGCGGACTGATTGACTAATCTGATGGATGAAAATAATGTAAAAACAGACTATCTCAGAAATGGGATAGCCTGTTTATATATTACCAGATCTATATCTGGAATTCAATTCACATTTTTAGTGGATGATTTCTCCTGCTGGTATGGGCATAATGCTCGTGCTTTCAATAACAAAAACACCCCACAAAAATCATAAAACCAGGATTTTTATCTCTCCCGCTAGCGCATTCTATGACTTTTATAGCTCGTCTATATTTTTATTAAAGACGTCCGCTATACAAAGTCTATCACTTTGAGCCATAATCATAATAACACCATGATTAAACTTTTAGGTGCCCTTTGTCTTTCTGTAATTCCACTAATTTACTCTTTAATGAATCTTTGAGATATTATATTTCCTTTACGATCTTTTGCTGTAATGATATATAGTCCCTGGGGTAAATGAGCAACATTCACTTTTTCTTTTGTGGAAGAGGCGTTCATATATTTACCATCCATAGTATATATTGAAATATCTGATATTGCTTCTGAAAAGTAGATATAATCTTTTGCTGGATTCGGATAAATTTTCAAAGTAGTTTTGTCGGTAATATCATGCACTCCAAGTACAAGAGGGAAAATCACTTCATAGGCACCAAGATTAGGTATTCCGGTGCGGGTTGCGCCTGTACAGTCTGTAACAGGAGCACCAGAAATAGTACCTGCAGATCTGCAAATACTATTGTTAAGTAATGCCAAACCATCATCATTGGTCAGTGGGATTCCATCTGCTCCAAGTGGGTTGGCCGGATTACCGAAACCTGGGTTTTGACCAAAAATATTTCCCTGAGCATTAGATCCTAAGGAATTAAAATTTCCAACGGTATACATCGTACTCTGAAGCTGTAGCAGGTTATTAGAGAAACTCACTTGTGAAGAGTTTTTATTATTATAAAAGTCTGAGCTTACTGTATTGTTGAATCCTCCTTTTTTATTATCCCAGAAAATATTATTTTTAAACGTACAGGAGCCTACAGCAGTGAAAACTCCGCCTCCTTCGTTATTGCTATTGATAGAATTGCTATAAATGGTATTATTAACTATTGTATGGGTTCCGGCTGATAAATACATTCCACCACCAGAAGTGCTTGATCTATTCTTATATATAATATTATTGCTTAAGTTATTATTACCCGACAGTAATATTCCTCCTCCCACGCCCAGCGCAGTATTTTCGTATATAGCATTATTAAATATAGTATTGTTTCCATAATTAAGGTAGATGCCACCTCCTCCGTTATGGTCTGTGGTATTATGATGGATAATGTTATTGTTGATAGTACTGGTGCCGCTTGTTACATATATTCCTCCACCTTCACCCCAAACTTTATTGTCATAAACCTTGTTTCCGCTAATAGTATTGGTACTGTAGTAGGTTGAAAGTCCAGCTCCTGTACTCGCTGTATTATTTCGAATGATATTATCTGAAATGATAATGGAATTATTAGTGTATGAGTAAATAGCACCCCCTCCAAGAGCTTTGTTGTTGTAAAATGTATTAGAGGAAATTGTAATATTGCTGTTGTTCATAGAGTGGACTCCGGCACCATTATTTCCGGCTTCATTGTCATAGAAAATATTATTACTGATAATACTCTTTCCATAGCAGGCATAAATACCTCCTCCATACCATCGGAAAATACTCTTCCCATTTACTTCCATCCCCCCTGAAGAGCTGTCAGCATTTCCTCCTGTGATTGAAAATCCATCAATAGTAACCCCTAAAGTACCATCTGAAGCAACAACAACATGATAGCAATTATCATCTTTAGAACCTAGGACACCAAGATCGCCACTGAGAATCGTTGTATTGATATTGGGATTACGCTGAGTGAATAGGGTTTCAGTTCCTGAAAATCCACCATAAATTTTAATTCCATCTTTTACAAAAAAAGTATAATCTCTGGAGTTTAAAACGGTAGCTCCACCCAAAATTGTCCCTATTGCTCCTTGAGGAAGTGAATTCGGAATGTAAGTACCTGAAGCAATCCAGATTTCATCCCCTGCAACACTTTCATTAATAACAGCCTGAAGATCATTCCCGGCACTAGCCCAAGACGTATAAGGGGCAGCTCCTGTCGTATTGGAAATATTGACATATCGTATGGTAGCTTGTAGAGTATTGAATGATGAGGCAGCTATCGTAGATACCATCAATAATTTATAAAATTTCTTCATAGTTAGTTTTCTGAATAGTTTTTTGGATTGCAAATATAAGATTTTGTTTTAAGGTTATAGATTCAGACTCACTTCACATGAACAATATTGACCTCAAAACAAATATAATAAACGATCCAAAAATCCAAAAGAGATTCCCTATTTACAGCACAAAAAACTGATATTATTAACCACTGTCTCACAAATCCTTTCAAACCCATAAAAAAAACCATAAAAAAATCATAAATCCTACATTTTTATCTCTCACCGAAAAACCGTATTTTTGTACATCTAAAAAGTAAAAGAACGAATGAATTCCTACAAAAATCCATTGGAAGAGCGCTATTCCAGTGAAGAAATGTTATTTAATTTCTCACACAATAACAAATTCCGTACCTGGAGAAAGCTTTGGATCGCTTTAGCAGAGATCGAAAAAGACTTAGGGCTGGAAATTACAGACGAGCAAATCGCTGAATTAAAGGCTAATGCTGAAAATATCGATTTCGATAAAGCAGCAGAATACGAAAAGAAATTCCGTCATGATGTAATGGCTCACGTTCACACGTATGGGGATGTAGCACCTTCAGCAAAAGGAATTATTCACTTGGGAGCTACTTCAGCTTTTGTAGGAGACAACACAGACTTAATTCAAATCCGTGACGGACTTTTAATCCTGAAGAAAAAGTTGGTGAACGTAATGAAGAACTTAGCAGACTTTGCAATTCAGTACAAAGACCTTCCCACATTAGGATTTACACACTTTCAACCAGCACAATTAACAACAGTTGGAAAAAGAGCAACCCTTTGGTTACAGAGTTTGGTTCTTGATATTGAAGAATTAGATTTCTTCCTAGAAACACTACGTTTCAGAGGAGTGAAAGGGACTACAGGAACTGCTGCAAGTTTCCTTGAACTGTTCAATGGAGATTATTCTAAAGTAAAACACTTAGATAAAGAACTTTCAAAAAGATTCGGATTCGAAAAAGTTTTCGGAGTTTCCGGACAGACTTACGATAGAAAAATTGATGCTAAAGTAGTTGCTTTATTAGGAAATATCGCTCAATCAGCACATAAATTCACCAACGATTTACGTTTACTTCAAAACCTTAAGGAAATTGAAGAACCATTCGAGAAAAACCAGATCGGTTCATCGGCAATGGCGTACAAGCGTAACCCAATGAGAAGTGAAAGAATTGGAGCATTGGCAAAATACGTAATGTCTCTAACGACAAGTTCTGCAATGGTAGCTTCTACACAATGGTTTGAAAGAACATTGGATGACTCTGCCAACAAGAGATTAACGATTCCTCAGGCATTCCTTGCTGTTGATGCGATCCTATTAATCTGGAACAATATTATGAACGGAATCGTAGTATATCCGAACAGAATCAACAAACACATCGAAGAAGAACTTCCTTTCATGGCAACAGAATACATCATCATGGAAGAAGTGAAAGCTGGAGGTGACCGTCAGGAAATTCACGAAGTAATCAGAGTTCATTCTATGGAAGCTTCCAAGAAAGTAAAGGAAGAAGGAAAAGAAAACGACCTGATCGAAAGAATCTTAAACGATGATTCTTTAAAATTAGATAAATCAAAATTAAAAGAAGTTTTAGATCCGAAGAACTTTATCGGGTTCGCACCGATTCAGACAGAAGAATTTGTCAAAAATGAAGTGCAGCCGATTATAGACCAGAATAAAGACTTGATAGGATTAGAAGCTGATCTTAAAGTATAAAACAATATGCAGCCTTTTGGGCTGCATTTTTTATTTTAAACCAACCATGAACAAAGCCCTTTTACTCATTTCAGTAATCCCTGTACTTGCTTTCTCTCAGGAGAAGGAAGTTTTAAGATATTTTAAAACCAAAGAATCCTTAGTTGGGGTGAAAAACAACAAAGGAGATATTATCGTCCCTGCACAATTTAAAATTTACTCAGATCTTGAAGATGGGGATCTGGTAGAAGGAGAGACAATTCTTTTTGACGGTGAGAAAAAAGGCGAGAGGTCTCAAAAAAATACCTGGGGATATGTTTATGACCGAAAAGGAAATTTTCTTTACACCCCATTCTTATATGATAATGGCCCTGACTATTTTATAGAAGGAGTAAGGCGTTTCGTTAAAAACGGAAAGATCGGTTTTGTAGATAGAAACGGAAAAATAGTTATTGAACCCAAACATGATTTTGTTAACCATTTTACGTATGGATATGCTCAATTTTGTGATGGATGTAAAAGAAATAATGAAGGTGGCTATATAAAAGTACCAGGTGAGAAATGGGGAATGATGAATGCAAAAGGAGAAACGGTGAAGCCTCTGACAACATACTCAGAAAATGATGTGAAAATTGTTGGGAAATATTACCCATATCCTTTTCAATACAACGAGAAAGAAAAAAAGATTCTTCAGTTTTTTGATAAACAGAATGCACTGCTATCAGATCTTTATTATGTAAATCAGTACAATAAAATCCCTGAAAAAGAAAAAAAACTATTTTTTGAAATTGTAGAAAAGCCAAAAGAAAACTTTCCTTATTATCAGGTCAACACATACGATTATACAAAGTACGGTTTGGGGATGCTCTACCGTTTTAAATTTTTGGCTTCAGAAGATGGAAAGAGTTTTTATGCCATAAAAGCGGGTAATGAGAAAGAGTTTCCTTTCGAAAATTGGCTGAAAGAAGAAATAAAACAAGCTGAACAATTTCAAAAAGAACATCCTGATAACCCGAACAAATTCAAAAATAACCAGAATTAAACTTAATGAGAAAAAATATCCTTGTATTTATTTTTGCCGTGGTGTCTGTAATGAACCATGCACAAAGTGAGAAAAAAGTGTATTCAAGCATAGATGCTGCAGCTCAGAAAGTTGCCGCAGAATCTAAGGCATACTCAGTTTCTGTTGGGGTTATAAAAGATGGAAAAATCTACACCAAACATTTTGGTGAAATAGATAAAGGAAAAGGGAATAAAGCAAACGATAATACTTATTTCGCCATAGCTTCTATTACTAAGCTTTTTACGGGGCAGTTATTAGCTAAGGCCGTTCTGGAAGGGAAAGTAAATCTTGATGATGATGTAAGAAAATATCTGAAAGGGTCATATCCAAACTTAGAATATGATGGAACTCCTATCAAAGTTCGAAACTTAATTTCTTATGAAACTGCTTTGCCCAGAAACCTTCCTATTGATGATGAGCTCAGAAAAAACATGAACGATGAGACCCCTTTTCTTTATGAGAAGCTCAATGACGGATATACCAAAGAAGACTTTAAAAAAGACCTGGCTACTGTAAAGCTAGATATGAAACCAGGGACAAAATATAAGTACAGTAATTTAAGCCTTGAATTGACAGGTCTTATGCTGGAAAATATGTACGGAAAAAGTTATGAAACCCTTTTAAAAGAAAATATCTTTTCAAAAACCGGGATGGATCATACCAAACTGGAACTTGATAAAAATGAAAAACAGGCCAATGGATATCATGAAAACGGTCGTCTGATGCCGGTTTCAACAAGTCTTTTATGGGGAGCAGGAGGTTCTAAAACCGAATCTACCATGGGAGATATGATGAAATTCTTAAAAGAAGAACTGGATTCAAAAAATAAAATAGTTCAGGAATCTCAAAGAAATGTTGATAATAGCAAAGAAGCCTGGTATGGATATTTTTGGGATAAATATTGGATTACGGAACATGGCAAAAGAGGATTTAAACATGGTGGATCTTATGGGATAAACAGCCTGTTTACAGTATTTCCCGATTTGAATCTCGGAGTATGCATCATTGTAAATGTTACCGGAGCGGAAACATTTACCCCACTTTATAACGGCACAAGCAGCTTAGTAGATGATCTTATTTCAACTTCAGATAAAAAACAAGTATATGGATATACTGTGAAGGGTGATAAAGTTGTTTTCTCCTATACCCATCCTGTAAATTCAGATGCAAGTCTTCTTCATACGGTCTCAGTAGCAGGAAGTTTTAATGATTGGAATGCTGAAAATAAAGAATACCAGATGGTGAAAAAGGATAAAAGCCACTATGAATTGGAAATTCCAATATCTCGTTTTGAGAAAGGGAAAACCTATTCTTTTAGATTGGTATTAAATAAAGAAGAATGGATAGGAGCTTCTAAAAAAACATCCAATAATGATGGTACCAAAGATAATAATCTGACATTAGTATTGTAAGAAAAAGATGGAGGAGAAAGTATCAGAAGTTTGGGATTTTATAAACGATGAAAATGAAATGATTTCTTTCAAAAGATAGCGGTAAGAAGAAATAAGACAAACCGGAAAATATTTAAAAAAAACATCCTGATAACCCAACAAATTCATCAATAATACCATGAAAAATCTCTTATTATTTGTATTCGCTTTAGCATTTGTAAAACATCATGCACAAAGTGAAAAAGCAGTTTACTCAATCATAGATGCCACAGCTCAAAAGGTTGCAGCAGAATCCAAAGCATATTCTGTCTCCATCGGAGTTATAAAAGATGGAAAAGTGTATACCAAGCACTATGGTGAAATAGATAAAGGAAAAGGAAATAAAGCCAATGATGATACGTATTTTGCAATAGCTTCAGTTACTAAGCTTTTTACAGGTCAATTATTGGCTCAGGCAGTTTTGGAAGGAAAAATAAAACTGGATGATGATATCCGTAAATATTTGAAAGGATCTTATCCCAATTTAGAATATGATGGCGTTCCGATTACCGTAAGAAATTTGATTTCTTATGAAACCGCTTTGCCGAGAAACCTTCCTAATGATGATGAATTAAGGAAAAACATGACAGATGAAACTCCTTTTTTATATGATAAGCTTGGTGAAGGATACACAAAAGAAGACTTTAAAAAAGATCTGGCCAACGTCAAATTAGATATGAAGCCGGGAACAAAATATAAATACAGCAATTTAAGTCTGGAGCTGGTTGGCCTTATGCTGGAAAATATATATGGGAAAAGTTACGAAACCCTTTTGAAAGAAAATATCTTTTCAAAAAACGGAATGAACCATACCAAACTGGAACTTGGAAAAGGGGAAGTGCAGGCCAGCGGATATCACGAGAATTACCGACTGATGCCGGTTTCGAAAAGTCTGCTGTGGGGATCCGGAGGTTCAAAAACCGAATCTACAATGGGAGATATGATGAAGTTTTTAAAAGAAGAACTGGATTCAAAAAATAAAATAGTACAGGAGTCACAAAGAAACCTTAATAACAGTAAAGGAGGCTGGTATGGCTATTTGTGGGATAAGAATTTTATTACAGACAATGGGAAAAGAGGATTCAAGCATGGCGGGTCTTATGGAACAAATACCATGTTTACTATATTTCCGGAGCTGAACATAGGTGTTTGTATCATTGTGAATATCAACGGCCCTGAAATCTATAATACAATTTATAACGGAACTACAAGATTAGTAGGTGATCTGATCTCAAAATCCGATAAGAAAGAGGTGTATGGATATTCAGTGAAAGGTGATAAAGTAATTTTCACTTACACCCATCCTACAAATTTAAATGCAGACCTTCTTCACACAGTCGCTGTGGCAGGAAGTTTTAACGACTGGAATGCTGAAAATAAAGATTACCAGATGGTAAAAAAAGATAAAAACCATTATGAACTGGAAGTTCCGGTATCTCAATTTGAAAAAGGAAAAACCTATTCTTTTAGATTTGTGCTGAATAAAGAAGGTTGGATGGAAGCTCCCAGAAATGCATCCAATAGTGATGGTTCAAAATATAATCATCTTGCATTGGTATTATAAAAAAAGATTGAGGAAAAAGAAAGTAAAAAGAGTAAATTTGTACTCAATAATATAAGGGTGGATGATAACGCCTAAAGATGAGCTAATACTGCTCTGACTCAGTAAAAGTAAAAAGAAAAATAAATCTAATATTAAAATCTGACATCTAATGTCTAATAACAAAAGAATTTTCGTAGAAAAAAGAGGAATTTTCGATGTTGAAAGTCCAAAAATTTTTGATGAAGTAAAAGCAGTTGTTCCGGCAATTCAAAATGTGAAAGTCTACAATGTGTATGACATTTTTAATTTGAAGGATGGGGAATTCGAAAAAGTAGTAAACAATACTTTCGTAGACCCTGTTACTGATATTTTACATACAGAAAACCCTGCAACAAGCATCCACTTCGGAATGGAGTTCCTGCCTGGTCAGTACGATCAGAGAGCAGACTCTGCACAACAGTGTATCGCTTTATTGACAGAAAATGAAAAGTCAAAAGTAAGAAGTGGAAAGCTGATCGAATTTGAAGGAGTTACAGAAGCTGATTTGGTGAAAATCAAAGACCTTTTGATCAATAAAGTAGAATCTCAAGAAAAAGACCTTTCTGTGTTGGATATTCCTGCTGATGAAACCCCTTCAAAAGTATTAATCCACGAAAACTTCATCAATTTTAACGATGCTGAACTTGAAAACTTCTATAACAATCACGGCTTTGCATTAGGATTAGATGACCTGAAATTTATTCAGGAATACTTTAAAACTGAAGAAAGAAACCCTACAGAAACAGAACTGAAGGTATTAGACACGTACTGGAGCGATCACTGTCGTCACACGACTTTCGAAACAGAATTGTCAGATATTCAGTTTGAAGGGAAATTCAAACAGACATTGGATACTATTTTCAATGACTATATCGAAAAAAGAAAATTCTTAGGCCGTGAGCTGAAGCCTATTTCCTTAATGGATTTAGCGACAGTTTGTGGTAAATATTTCCATAAAACAGGGAACCTTGATAACCTTGTCATTTCTGATGAGATCAATGCTTGTACCATCCAGATCGAAGCAGAATATGACGGGAAGAAAGAGCCTTGGTATTTACTATTCAAAAACGAAACACACAACCACCCAACGGAAATTGAACCTTTCGGAGGAGCGTCCACTTGTTTAGGAGGAGCCATCAGAGACCCTTTATCAGGAAGATCTTTCGTATTCCAGGCAATGCGATTAACAGGGGCTGCAGACGTTTTAGAATCGGTAGACAAAACGTTACCAGGGAAATTACCTCAGAAAACGATTACCAAGCAAGCTGCGAACGGATACTCATCTTATGGGAACCAGATCGGTCTTGCAACCACGATGGTTTCTGAAATCTACGACGAAGGCTATAAAGCCAAAAGAATGGAAGTAGGTTTTGTTACCGGAGCAGTTCCTGTAGACTGGGTAAGACGTGAAAAACCAGCAAATGGTGATTCTATCATTATTTTAGGAGGAGCAACAGGCCGTGATGGAGTAGGAGGGGCAAGCGGAAGTTCAAAAGAACAGGACGAAACTTCTATTCATACCATGAGTTCTGAAGTTCAGAAAGGAAATGCCGTAGAAGAACGTAAGATCCAAAGACTATTCAGAAATCCTGAACTGACAAGATTAATCAAAAAATCAAACGATTTCGGTGCAGGAGGTGTTTCTGTAGCGATCGGTGAAATTGCAGACTCTTTAGAAGTAAACCTTGATGTATTACCATTAAAATACGAGGGATTAAACGGAACAGAATTAGCCATCTCTGAATCTCAGGAAAGAATGGCCGTTGTGGTAGATCCAAAGACAAAGAAAAGTTCATCAAATTCTGTGAAGCTGAAAACATTGTTGCTGTAGAAGTAGCAAAAGTAACAGATTCAGGAAGAATGCAGATGTTCTGGAAAGGAGACAAAATTGTAGACCTTTCAAGAGCATTCCTTGATACCAACGGATGTTCAAAATCTCAGGAGGTAAAAATCAACCATCTTGAAGAAGTAAAAACAGAAACTAAGGCTTTCAACGAAGAAAACTTCGTAAATACCTTAAAAGATAAAAACGTAGCTTCTCAAAAAGGATTATTGGAAATGTTCGACTCTTCAGTAGGAGGAACAACTGTTGCCATGCCTTTAGGTGGAAAATACCAACAAACCCTAATGGAAGGAAGTGTTCAGACACTACCAATCTTAGGAGCAAAAGATATCAAAACAGTATCTTTAGCAAGTTGGGGATTCGATGCTGAAATCTCAAAACAAAACTCATTACTGGGGTCATCTTATGCTGTAGTAGAAAGTGTTGCGAAGATTGTAGCAATGGGAGGTGATTATAAAAACATCAGATTAAGCTTCCAGGAATATTTCGAAAAGCTAGGTCAGGCACCTGAAAAATGGGGCAAACCTTTGGCTTCTCTTCTAGGAGCTTATGATGCACAGATCAACCTTGGATTAGCGGCGATTGGAGGTAAAGATTCCATGAGTGGAACCTATCAGGATCTGAATGTTCCGCCAACATTAATTTCTTTTGCATGCGCTAACGGAGAAAAACAAAATATCATTTCCCCTGAATTTAAAGCAGCAGGAAACAAAGTATATTTCTTCAATCATGTCGCTCAGGAAAACGGTCTTCCAAACTATGATGCTTTAAAAGCAGTGTATGAATTCATTTTTGAAAACATCAAATCAGGAAAAATCGTTTCTGTAAAAACAGTAAAAGATGGTGGTATCGCAGTAGCATTAGCAAAAATGAGCTTCGGAAACAGATTGGGAGCCGAGATCAACGCTGATGAAAGTGTTTTACTAGCTAAAAATATCGGTAGCTTAATCATCGAAACTAAAGAAGAACTAAGCAATGCATCTCTTCAGTTAATCGGAGAAGTAAAAGATTCTGGCATTTTAAAGATCAATGGTCTTGAGTCCAGCATCTTGAATCTTGTATCTGCTTACACCGGTACATTCGAAAACCTTTTCCCAACAACAGAAAAAGAAAAGATCACGGTTGAAATTGATGAAAAATCAAACTCAATCAATCCAAGAAATATCATCATCAAAAAACACGGAATTGCACAGCCTAAAGTATTTGCTCCGGTGTTCCCGGGAACAAACTGTGAGTATGATACCCTAAACGCATTCCAGAAAGAAGGAGCTGTGGTAAGCAGCCTGCCTTTGATCAACATCAGCCATCAATTGTTGGATGAAAGTATTGATGCATGGGTAGAAGAGATCAGAACTTCTCAGATCCTAGCGTTCTCAGGTGGTTTCTCAGCAGGTGATGAACCTGACGGTTCTGCAAAATTCATTGTCAACGTTTTAAAGAACGAGAAGATGAGAAATGCAGTTCACGAATTATTAGACAGAGACGGGATGATTATCGGGATCTGTAACGGGTTCCAGGCTTTGGTTAAATCTGGATTATTACCTTACGGAAGAATCAAGGATCTGGATGAAAACTCTCCAACATTGGCTCACAATGCGATCAGAAGACACATTTCTCAGATGGTAACTGTAAAAGTAGTGAACGATGAAAGTCCATGGTTAAAAGGAATGAAAGGTCAGACCTTTACTATTCCGATTTCTCACGGAGAAGGACGTTTCATGGCTTCAGAAGAAGAAATCAAGAAGTTATATGAAAACGGGCAGATTGCAACGCAGTATATCGACTTCGATGGAAATATTGCCCACGGAATGCCATTTAATCCTAACAATTCGTTATTTGGAATTGAAGGCGTTACCAGCCCATGTGGAAAGATCTACGGCAGAATGGGACACCCGGAAAGATTTACGGATGGTCTCATGAAAAATATACCAACCGCGAATTATCACAATATATTCAAAAACGGTGTAGAATACTTCAAATAAAAAATCAACCTCATAGAATTTCAATATCTATGAGGTTTTTTTTACTATTTAATCAATAAGTTTATATTTTTGTACCATTACAATTAGAAAACAAAACGATAACCGATGAACGAAGACCATTCTTCTGAACCCCAAAAAGAAATCAAAAGAATAGATGCCCATTACATCTCCCACGAGATACAACACCTTTTACATTTTGATAAAGGCTTTCCTTTTACTTTTAAAGAAGTTTTGATACGCCCGGGAAAAGCCGTAAGAGAATATCTTAGAGAAAACCGTGAAAAATATGTGAAACCAATCGTGTTTTTAGTTTTCGCAGCAGTTCTTTATACTTTCATTATTCATTTATTGCATATTGACGTTCTTATATTTAATATAAAAGGATTTGAGGAAACGAAACAATGGGAAAATAATATAAATACCGAAGCGATCAATAGCTGGATAGATTCTCATCTTGCATATTCTGCTTTGATCATTGGATTTTTTATGGCTTTATGGACGAAATTATTCTTTTACAAAAAGGGATATAACTTATTTGAGATCTTCGTATTACTGTCCTATATTTTTGGCGTGTTTTTTATTTCACTTCTATTCTTTCTATTGCTCACAAAGCTTACTGGCCTGTTGATGATCACCCAAATTGGGGTGTTTTTGCTTCAGATTTACTTTGTATGTGCAATAGGGCAGTTTTTTGGAGAAAAGGTCTTTTTAAATTACGTTAAAAGTTTAATTTGTTTATTTTTAGGAGTTGTTACCTACAAATACACTTTGATTCTATTGGCTTACCTGATCCATCTTTTTAAGTGAAATGTATTTTAATAAGAAAACTACAACATTTTAAGAATCATCACCTATCATTAAAAATGAAATTGAATACCTCAAATAACAATACAGGAAAAATGATCGTCATCCATGGTGATCTTTTTTCATCTTTAGAAGGTTTTTACGAAGAAGTTTCCAAGGTATTAATGAAAGACACAGATTGGAAAGTCGGAACCTTAGACGGCTTTGATGATATTCTTTACGGAGGTTTTGGAGTCTTTGAAAATAAAGAAGAAATTGAAATCATTTGGAAAGATTCACAAAGATCAAAGGAAGATTTAGGCTTAAAAGCTACTCAGAAATTTTACGAAAACAAAATCAGGCAGGGAAAACCATTTAACATAGAACTTATTCAGCAAAAACTGGATGATTTGAATGAAGGAAAAGGACAAATATTGTTTGAAATCCTTATAGAAATTATTGAATCCCATCCAAATATTACTCTGACGCTGGATTGATGAGTATCCCTTCAAATTGAACCTATAAGGTTTGAAATATCATAAATCTATACGAATCTATCCCATCACGTTTGTTAAAACCTCCTTTGCCTCCTAAGGTCTGTAGAATAATGATAAAGACTTTGCGTTAAAAACAAAAACTTCTACTGATTATGATTTAAACGCTAAGATCGCAGGAAAGTCATAATGAGAGTGAATATTTTTTGTTCGCAAAGGCATTTCTTAATCCCTTAAAAACTCTTAATGGTTTAAATCCTTTCAACACGATTTTATAGTAAAAAATCTCTCGCAGATTAGGCGGATTTAGCAGATTTTTATCTTACTTTGAAAATTATTTTAAAACTCTGATCTATACATTGTGATGGGTTAAAATCAGAAAACAATAGGATTAATTGAATGAAGAAAATTATATATGGACTGTTCTTTGGAGACAGTATAACGTATGGTGAGTATGATGGCGTTTTTGGAGGCTGGGTAGATATTTTAAAGAGGTATGCACTACAGCAGTTCCATGAAGGAAATGGTGATGAACTGATTCTATTCAATTTAGGAATCGGTGGCGAAACAACAGAAGGTTTGTTGAAACGAATGCCTGTAGAATTAGAGGCAAGAAATTCTGCCGATGGAAACTTAGTTTTCATAAGCTATGGAGCGAATGACCTTGCTATAAAAGAAGGAATACAGGTTGTGAATCCTGAAAAATTTAAAAATAACATCATCACGGCTGTTCACCATGCGAAAAAGTTTTCCAATGATATTTTCCTGGTAAGTATTCTCCCTGTTTCTAAAAATATAGATCGAGTAGTAGTGAGCTCAGGAAAGCTAAGATCCAATCAGGAAGTGATTGTTTACAATCAGATTCTCAAAGACATTGCAGCAGACTATTCTTTAGGATATATTGATTTTTATAACGCAGTATTGGATGATAAAGAAGTTTTGCTGTCCGCAGACGGAGTTCATCCCAACGAAAAAGGCTATGGAATAATGGCCGAAATTGCCATTCCAATCATTGAAAAATATTTATAATGCCCTATTTATTTTCTTACGGAACCTTACAGAAAGAACAGGTTCAAATCGAAACATTCGGACGGATTTTGCAGGGTGAAAAAGACACTTTATCCCAATATAGACTAGGTGTGCTTGAAATTACAGACCCTGAAGTATTACGAAAAAGCGGCCAGAAATACCATCCTGTCCTTGAATTTTCTGAAAACAATGATGATGAAGTGGAAGGAGTGCTTTTTGAAGTGACTGAAGCAGAAATCCTTCAGGCAGATGAATATGAAGTAGACGACTACAAGAGAATTGAAACCGTATTTAAATCTGGAAAAAAAGGATTTATCTACGTGGCTGCCTCCTCCAGAAAATAGCAGCAAATATCCTATTCATTATTAAACAACATTTGTGAATCTGAATATATCAATATCAATAGAAACGGGCTTTAGCCAAAACATAAAAAATCTGCCTGATCTGCAAATCTGCGAGAATTTTAAAAATATAAAAATCAATTTATTTGTTGTTCCCAGTAGCAATAATCATGAATGTTAACGATCTCTCCTGACAAACAGTTGTCACAACTTCCCTCTATCTTTGGCTTACAACAAAAAATTATAAAATGAACAACGTAAAAGTGGAACCTTTTAAGGTAATCGGTATTGCAGTAAGAACAACCAATGAGAGTGAACAGGCAGCCAAAGATATTCCGGTATTATGGGAGAAGTTTATAAAAGAAAATATACTGGATAACATCCCCAACAAAATAGATAATACGGTTTATTCCATCTATACAGATTATGAAAAGGATCATACAAAGCCCTATACTACATTATTAGGCTGTAAGGTAGAAAACCTTGATCATATTCCGGATGGAATGATCGGAAAGTCTTTTAATGGAGGAGATTATGTGAAATTTACCACAAAAGGGAATCTTGCAGAAGGCCTGGTAATCAATGAATGGTTTAAAATCTGGAATATGGATCTGGGCAGAACCTTTACAGCTGATTTTGAAATGTATGGTGAAAAAGCACAAAATCCTTCCGATGCAGAAGTTGATATTTTAATTGCAGTGAAATAAAATTCAAAAAACAAAGTCTCCTATCTTGACAACCTTTTGAATTGAAGACGTAATATTCCCCTCCTCTGGAGGATTGCCAAATCAAAGATTTGACGGGGTGGTTAAAAAATATACTTCCAATACACAAGAACTCCAATAGCTGCAGAGGTAATGGCAATAAGTACAACGGCACCGGCTGCAATGTCCTTAATAAAGCCGATTCTTTTATCAAAATCAGGTTGAATGATGTCGCATATCTTTCGATGGCTGTGTTGAAAATTTCAGCACTTAAAACAGCTACAGAAGCCAGAAGAATAAGTGCCGCATCAGTAAAAGTAAGCTTTAGATAAAAAATAAGAAAAAGGTTAACAAAAAAAGCAAGAAGTTCAATCTGAAAATTTCTTTCCGTTTTTATCATGACAAAAACACCCCGGAAAGCATTCAGAAAACTTTTATGAAGGGGAGGTTTTCGCATATTTCTTCTACTTTTTTCAACAAAGATAGCTTTTGTATTTTGATTGTTGCCGCTAATCTGCTATATTTGGATTATTAAGATTAAAATATATTCAGTGGTCAATATTTTGATACAAAAATATACCGCTATGGAAACCAGAACGTAATATCGGGTCTGAAACCCCATTGACGATCTTTGTTCAAAACTCGTCGGGATTATTCTTTTCTTTGTTGTATGTATTTATTATATTTGTAGAAACTTATTTTATAAATCTATGAAATTTATTATTTCAAGTGGTGAACTGCAGAAGGCGTTGCAAACTGTAAGTGGCGTAATATCAAGCTCTCAATCGAGACCGATTTTAGAAAACTATCTTTTTGAATTAGACGGAAATAATGTTACCATTACAGCATCTGACGGCGAGACAACTCTTGTAACTTCTCTGGAAGTAAAGTCTGATGATTCAGGTAAATTTGCTGTTCCTGCTAAAATTTTTCAAGATTTTATCAAGACATATGGAGAACAGCCTTTAACATTTGTTGTAAAGGACAATGCAGAAGGAACTGGAAGCCAGCTTGAGATTTTAGATGAAAAAGATAATTTCGCAGTAGCATTAGATAACGCTGATGACTATCCTGAATTGCCAGAATTCGACGCTTCTCAAAGCGTGGTAATGCCGGCTGGAGTTTTGTCTGAAGCTTTAACCAATACATTATTTGCCACCAGTAACGATTCACTTCGTCCGGTAATGACGGGAGTATTATTCCAGTTTACAGAAAATGAAACCAATTTCGTTTCTACAGACTCTCACAGGCTTGTTGTTTACAAAAGAGCAGACCTGATGAATGCTGAACCAATGGAATTTATCATGCCTAAAAAACCTTTGAATATCTTCAAAAATATTCTGGCAAGTTCTAACGAAGACGTGAAAATCGACTTCAATGAGAATATGGCTAAATTTACTTTCGGTAAACATATCTGGATCTGTAGACTGATTGACGGTAAATATCCAAACTATACAGCGGTAATCCCTAAAGAAAACCCAAATGTATTAACCATCAACAGAAACCTTCTATTAGGAGCAATCAAGAGAGCATCTATCATGTCTAACAAATCTACCAACCAGGTAAGATTTAAGCTTTCAGGAAATATTCTTCACCTTCATGCAGAAGATACTGAATATGCAAACAAAGCAGATATGCAGATTCCTTGTGACTACAACGGAGAAGATATCAATATCGGATTCAGCTCTAAATTTTTAACGGAAATGTTGACAATCCTGGGATCTGATGATATTACCATGAAAATGTCTCAGCCAAACAGACCGGGGATCATTGAACCGCTTGATGGTCTTGAAGAAAACGAAAATATCTTAATGTTATCAATGCCGGTAATCGGGTTGTAAGATTAGAATGACAAATAGTAAAAGCCGGAGTAATCCGGCTTTTTTTGTTTTTTATAGTCAAAATATTGAACGTTAAGAAATATGAAGATTTTAAGAAAAGTTAAGTTGCATCAAAGATGGATTCAGGATGCTGATCGCTAAGTGAAACGCCTTTGCGCCCTTAAATTATACATTATCATTATAAAACCATTGCGTTCCTTGCGTTAAAAACTCAGTAATATAATCTTGTTTAAGCGCTAAGTTCGCAAAAAAGGATTATAAGGCTGTATGTTTTCGTTTGCAAGGGGGCATTTCATTCAGCAGAGATGATGCATGATAGGGTAAATGAATGTTTAGAATCAACAGAGTAGCCTTAGCTGAGTAAAACACCTTTGCGATCTTTAAAAATAATACGGTGTAATTATAAAATCCTTGCGTACACCGCGTTAAAAGAATATATATAAGTAAAATTATAACGTTCTTTGTAATGCACAACAACGCTCATTATGGAAATAAAAATACAGTCTTACCGAATTTCAGATTTTCCTTCTCATTTTACTACTGAAAACTACAGTGTTGTTTTATGGAAAGGTTCAGGTGTTTTTTCTGTAGATGATATCAATTATTCTTATGAAGGATATAATATCTTATTTCTTTCACCCTATCAAAGGTTGAAACTGGCTTCAGAGACAGATGAGAATATTGATGTTCTTTTATTTCATGGTGATTTTTACTGTATAGAGTATCATAAAGAAGAAGTAGCCTGTAACGGACTACTTTTCAATAATATTTATTTGAATCCAGGCATAGAACTCTCAAAAGAAAACTATGAATACATTCTGGAGCTTTTTAATCATATAAAAAAGGAAGAAACAGAAAATCACCAGTTTTCACAATCTATTATTAAAACTTATATCCAGCTGATTCTTGCCATTTGCAGTAAGCAGAAAAGTGGGGTGGAAAACACTTCGGTTACCAATGAAAAACTGCCGAATAAAAACGCTGTAGAATTTCAGAAGCTGCTTGAAATTAACTTTAAAAATGAAAAAGAACTCTCATTTTACAGTGATAAACTGAATATAACCAACAGTACTTTGAGTAAGGCTGTCAAAAAAGAATTTTCTAAAACACCTACTCAATTGTTGAATGAGAGAATCATTCTTGAATCTAAAAAATTACTTCATTTAACCTATCGTTCCATAAAAGAAATCGCTTCTGAATTAGGGTTTGACGATGAATTCTATTTCAGCAGGTATTTCAAAAAATCGGTAGGCTGCTCTCCGAAACAATATCGGGAGAAAGTAGGGATTTCTGTAGTGGCAAAAATGTCCATGTAATGTCCTGAAATATCTATGGTAAGGCTGTAGACATGTGAATACCTTTGTTAAAAAAAGTAAATCATATGCAAAACAGTAATGTATACAATCGTTTATTAAGACTGGATGTTTATTCCTTGAATTTTCTGAGAATATCAATATTTGTCGTTATGGCATGGATTGGCGGACTTAAGGCTTTTCAATATGAAGCTGATGGAATTGTACCGTTTGTTGCCAATAGTCCTTTCATGAGTTTCTTCTACAAAAATGCAGGAAATAAAGTGCTGAATGATGATAAAAAGCTTGTTTCAGAATATACTTTATATAAAAATCCGGAAGGAAAAGTGGTAAAGAAAAACATGGATTGGCATACGCAAAACGGAACCTATACCTTTGCTTACGGATTGGGAACGATGATTGTCATCATAGGAATAATGGTCTTATTAGGAATGTGGTTTCCTAAAATAGGAGCAATAGGAGGAGCTCTGACGTTTTTAATGTCATTGGTTACGTTGTCTTTTCTGGTGACAACACCTGAAGTATATGTTCCTAATCTTGGTGGTGATTATTCAACGCCTCAATATGGGTTTCCTTATCTTTCTGGGGCAGGACGTCTTGTCTTAAAAGATATTATTATGATGGCAGGCGGATTGGTTTTATTTTCCGATAGTGTAAAGAAAGTTTTGAAGCCATCTTAGATTCTATTTTAAAATTACTTACCGGAACTTTTTAAGGTAGCAAGTAATATAGTAATTTATTTGGTTTCCTGGAGAGAAAATAATCAAAATTAATTCTCTTAAAATCGCTCTGAAATTTCTGTATTTCTCAAAAAAACACGACATTTGTACCGCGAAAAACCGACTCAATCATTGAACGGAATTTCAAATAAAAGTTTCAAAAATAGTGCAGATGAGACCTTAGGTTTCGTTTGACCAATTAAACAAGTAGATAGATAAGCAAATGAAAATATCAAACAACTGGCTGAAAGACTTTGTAAAAACGGAATTGAAAACTGAAAGAATCGGTGAATTCCTTACAGACATAGGTCTTGAGGTTGAAGGGATAGATAAATTCGAAAGTGTAAAAGGCAGTCTGGAAGGAATTGTTGTAGGTAAAGTGTTAACCTGCGAAAGCATCCAAATGCTGATAAGCTGAAGAAGACAACAGTAGACGTTGGAAATGGGAAGATCCTGAATATCGTTTGTGGTGCTCCCAATGTAGATGCAGGCCAAACGGTTCCTGTAGCCGTTGTCGGAACAAAAATCTATGATAAAACCGGAAACTTTTTTGAAATTAAAGAAGCAAAAATCAGAGGCGAGGTTTCTCAGGGAATGATCTGTGCAGAAGATGAGCTTGGCCTTAGCGAAGATCACGGCGGAATTATGGTGTTAGACGAAACCAAATATGAAGTAGGGAAGAACTTTGCAGACTATTTTGAATTGACCAATGATGAGGTTCTTGAAATTGGTTTAACGCCCAACAGAACTGATGCCATGTCGCATTATGGAGTAGCAAGAGATCTTCATGCATTTCTTTCCACGAATCAGCAGAAATCGCAGTTTAATAAAGTAGCATCTGAAGCTTTAAATAATGAAGGATCTCACGATTTCAAACTTGAAATTGAAGATGCCGAACTTTGTCCTAGATATATCGGGGCAGTGATTGAAGATGTAAAAGTTGCAGAATCTCCAAGCTGGTTAAAAGACAGATTAAAAGCGATCGGATTAAGCCCGATTAACAATATTGTAGATATTACCAACTATATTCTTCACGGATACGGACAGCCTCTTCACGCATTTGATGCCGATAAAATTGCAGACAAAAAAGTGAAAGTAGGAGTGGTAAAACCGGGAACAAAGTTCAAAACTCTGGATGGAGTGGAAAGAACTTTAAACGGTACAGAGATCATGATCAAAGATGGTCAGGATACCCCAATGTGTATTGCCGGAGTATTTGGTGGCGAAAATTCAGGAGTATCTGAAACTACAAAAACGGTATTTCTTGAAAGCGCTTACTTCAATCCAATTGCAGTAAGAAAAGGAGCAAAAATTCACAGTTTGAATACAGATGCTTCTTTTAGATTTGAAAGAGGAGTAGATCCAAACCTTACAAGAACGGCGATTACTCACGCTATTAAATGATTCAGGAAATTGCTGAAGGAAAACTAGTAGGGGAGCTTTTAGAAGAATATCCTAAGAAAATTGAAGATAACTATGTGATCATAAGATTCTCTAAAATTGAACAGATTTTAGGAACAAAAATTCACAGAGAAAAAGTAAAAGAGATCCTGAAAGCATTGGAAATTCAGGTTTTAAATGAAATTCCTAACGGTTTTGAAATCTCTGTTCCTGCTTACAGAGCAGATGTAACAAGAGAAATCGACGTTATTGAAGAGATTTTAAGAATCTACGGATACAATAAAATTGATGCTCCACAAAAAATTTCGTTTACACCGGTTAAGCTGAGTGCCAACGATCAGGACGAATTGGAGAATAGCTGGGCAAGAACTTTACAAAGTCTTGGATTCAATGAGGTTATGAACAATTCATTAACTTCTGTAAAAGATGAAACGGATGCCGTGAAATTACTAAACCCTTTAAGTGGTGATCTTGCATTTATGAGAAAATCGCTATTGGAAGGACTTCTTCAGAATACGGTTTATAATATCAACAGAAAGAATGAAGATATCAAGTTCTTTGAATTAGGAAAGATCTACCACAAAAGAGAGAAATATGAAGAAAGAAAACAATTAGCAATGATTGTTTCTGGAAGAGATGTTGCAGAAAACTGGTTACAACCTAAATCTTCAGTAAGCTTCTACAACCTTAAGGCATATGTAAAGGTTTTATTAGAAAAATTAGCAGTAAACTATAAAGAAGTTGCTTTATCTGACGAAAGATTCTCAGATGCATTAGCTTATGAAGCAGATGGTAAAGTGTTGGTAAGAATCGGAAAAGTAGCTCCGGTATTGTTGAAGGATTTTGATATCGATCAAGATTGTTTCTACGCTGAAATCGAAATTGAATTGGCGCAGGAGTTACGTTCTAAAAACGAATTGAAGTTTAAAGATATCCCGAAATTCAATAAGATCAGAAGAGACTTAGCTTTATTGATTGATAAAACGGTTAACTATCAGGATTTATTCCAGACAGCAAAGAAAAACAAATCACCATTCATTAAGAGTATCAACTTATTTGATGTATATGAAGGGAAAAACCTTCCTGAAGGTAAGAAGTCTTATGCCATGAGCTTTGAGTTGTTAAACGAAGAAAAAACACTGGAAGAAAAAGAAATCACCGAAGTAATGGATTCCTTAATTAAATCTTTCCAGAAAGAATTCAATGCAGAATTAAGATCTTAATATAAAGATTACAGAAATACAGAGAAACGGACCTTTTAAAGTCCGTTTTTTTTTTTAGGTTGGGAAACGCAGTGGCGCAAAGAAATTATTATAGGAACTGTTTTAAGGCGCAAGAGAATCAAAGATTCTCAGCAAGTCAATGATCTCAGGTTATCTTTCCGCTGCAATATTCTATGTGTCCTTTAGTATGTAAAAAGAAATTAAGTTTACAAACTAAAGGGCACATAGAACTTAATGTGATGCATTATTTTATTCGTGCATTCGTGGCAATTATAAAAACGGTATACAATTTTATCGAAGATAGAATCCTAGCGCCTTAAAAGCACCAGATTATCAAAACCATTGCGCCTTAGCGTTTTCCAACTTACTGGATTACATTTAAAAGCTGAGATTCCTTCGCTTCGTTTGTCATAACAAAGCCAAAATATCAACCGTTAAAAAATAATAAAATGTACAGCAGCCCGTTTAAATAATATAAAATCCGTAAATTTGGATTAATTCAAAAAGTAAAAAATGAAAAATCTTTTTTTAAGTATATGTACAGCAGCAGTATTGGCATCATGTGGATCCATGACTAGCCCATCTGCTTCTAAAGTAGGAAAGCTCAGCCAGCTCTTGCCAATACAAAATGGACTTTAGCTGATAATGTAAAAGGCAAAATTCCAACCTTAAATATCGAAGGAGAGAAAATCAATGGAAATGCTGGTTGTAACAACTACTTCGGAACAGCTACCATAGATCCTTCTACAGGAGGTTTTTCTGCGGGACAAATGGGTTCTACAAAAATGATGTGTAATAATATCGGAGTAGAGCAGACTTTTATGGATATGGTAGGAAAAGCGAATAAGTATGTCATTTCAGGAAATACCCTGGAGCTTTATAAAGACAATCTTTTATTATTGAAATTCAATAAAGCAGAATAAAAAACAAAAGGAACTCAATTTGAGTTCCTTTTTTATGATTTAGATAGTATTAATCTTCCTCTTCTTCGTCGTACTTAGCCAACTCTTCATCGCACCATTTAAACGCTGCTTCTACCACTTTCGTAGCTTCGTCTGCCATAGTCTCCTCATCATCTCCTTCAAGATCATCTAGCCACTCAACTTCCTCTTCCTCAACGTTTAGGATAAATCTTGGATATTCTGTGTGGACTACGAATAGATCTTCTGGAAATTCCGAATTATCTGCTAATAAACTTAGGTAATTTCATTTTTTTAATGTTTTAACTTTCTCAAAGATAAATAAAATTATTGACTTAAAATCAGTTCAAAAACATTTTTGAAACTTTTTCAGCTTTTTTACTTTCAGAATAATCATAGAAGCCTTCTCCTGATTTTACGCCCAGTTTTCCAGCCATTACCATGTTTACAAGCAATGGATTTGGAGCGTATTTAGGATTCTTGAATCCGTCATACATAACATTCAGAATAGCAAGACATACATCAAGACCAATGAAGTCTGCCAATTGAAGTGGTCCCATCGGATGAGCCATACCCAGCTTCATTACTGTATCAATTTCCTCTACACCAGCAACACCGTTATAAAGAGTTTCAATAGATTCGTTGATCATTGGCATTAAGATTCTATTAGCTACAAACCCAGGATAATCATTCACTTCTACCGGAACTTTACCTAATGTTTTACTCATTTCATATACAGCATCGAAAGTCTCTTTAGAAGTAGAATATCCTTTGATGATCTCTACCAGTTTCATGATGGGAACCGGGTTCATAAAGTGCATTCCGATTACTTTGTCTGCTCTTTTTGTAGCCGCTGCAATTTTTGTAATAGAAATAGAAGAAGTATTGGTAGCAAGAACACAATTAGCAGGAGCCAATTCATCCATCTGACCGAAGATCTTTAATTTTAGATCAAGATTTTCAGTAGCCGCTTCTACGATAAGATCAGCAGCTCCTACAGCATCATTAAGAGCTGTGAAAGTAGTGATATTGCCTAACGTTTCAGCTTTTTGCTCTTCCGTAAGGTTTCCTTTTGCAATGATTCTGTCAAGGTTCGTAGTAATGGTTTTCAATCCTCTGTCTAAAGCGTCTTGAGATACATCTACAAGATTTACTTTAAAACCGCTTTGCGCGAACGTATGTGCAATACCATTTCCCATGGTCCCAGCTCCGATAACTACAATGTTTTTGATCATTTTTCCTTTATTTTTTATAGATAGTTAAATTGTTTGCATTCATAAGATCCTTCTGATGGATAACTTCGGTAGGCTCAAAATTTACATTTCCTTCGTTAGGTCGCTTTTTGTTGTTGTTTTGATTGGAAACTACAGCGGTGAGCCCACGTACAAGACGTTTTCTTTGATTGATAGTAAGAAAATCTGTTCCCACATAATAGGCATATTCACCTTCTCTTCCTAGTCCGCTTTGTAGAAGGATTTCCAGACTTCTTATCTGATTCTTCCTTTTAAACTCTTTCAGGTAGCTTGTAACCGGCTTGTCGGAAGCCGTACCGCAGCATACGCTTGCATAGCTGATCTTTACATAGTTTTGATTCTTCTGTGAAAAGAAAAATGTCGAATAAAATAAAGCCGCTGCTAATAGTACTTTCTTCATATAATGAACTCAAAGAATCAATACGATTCCTGCGCTAAAATTAAGCTTAATATTTTATTTATTAAAATTATCCCAGACGATCTTTGAAATATCGGAAACCATACGGGTATTTACCTTTTCAGTTTCTGTAGAATTACTTACAAATACGGCAATTGCATAATGTTTTCCGTTGGGAAGCGTGATGATTCCCATATCATTTTCTGCGACGGTAAGTATATTATCTGGTTTTCCGGAAGAACCCGTTTTATGGGCAACAGGCGTCCCTTTGGGTAATTGTTCAACAATTTTATTGGTTCCGGTAGTTGTTCCCAGCATAATCTGCATCAGGAAATCTGTAGATCTTTTAGAAAGAAGCTTGCCATCATAGAATTTTTTTAAAACCTTTACAGTAGAATTAGTGCTGCTTTCGTTCCCATATTGGGTTTTCCAGTTTTTATGCATGTCATCTTCAGTGTATTTTATCTGAAGATCTTTTACTCCTTTAGAATCCATGTATCGTTGAACAGTTTGCGAGCCTCCTATCATTCTTAAAAGAAAGTCACAAGTGTTATTGTCACTCTGTGCAACCGTGTAAGTGATTATTTCACCCAAAGAAAGCTCAATATTTCCATCAGGATATTTTTCGCGTACTGGAGACCATGTATTTTCTAATAGATCTGATTTTTTTATTAAAAACTTCTGATCCGTAGAGAACTTTCCCTTATCTACCATATCCAACACGGCACATGCAAGATGAAATTTGAAAACACTGAGTAAAGGAAGCTTTTTATCTCCGTTTTTACTGTATTTGAAGGGAGTTTCAAAATCTAAAACAGAAACGCCTACTGTCGCTTTCTTCCCTTTTATAACAGTGTTTATTTTTTGATCCAGTACTGATTTCTGTGCCGTAGCCAATGCAGAAACCATAAGTAATAAAAAAGTTATTTTTTTCATAGAGATGAAGTTAAAAAAACTCCCTTTTAAGATAAAAAAGGGAGTTGCAATTTAGGTATTTATTACTACTTTAATTCAAAATAATTGAGATTGACCCCATTATTTTCAAAGTATATTCTGATTTTATTTTCACCTTTCTGAAGGGATATGTTCTTCACTATAGTGGTTGCCCAGTTTTCATTTTTGTCTGTAGCGGGGAGCGCGATACTTGCTAGTACTTTTCCTGAAGCATCTTCCAGTTTTACTTTTGAAGGATTTATACTGGAATATCTGATTTCCAGCGTATATTTTTTTGCAGTTTTGGAGTTGATGGTATATTGCAGCCATTCTCCAGCTTCCGTTTTTCCTACATAATACTGATTGGTTACTTTATCATTACATACATAAATGTCTACACCATCATTTCTCATTTGTTGACCGGAATTCCATTCTGATCTTTTTGCCGGATCACTTACCCAGAGATTGATAAAGTCTTTGTCCATATAAGCAGAACCTATTCTTCCTAAATCATACTCTGAAGCGAATATTCTTCCGGGAATCTGATGATTTTTAAACGGTTTTGTGGAGGCATCTGTCACTTGTCTGAATAGCGCATCAATAACATCATTTTTGACTTCCACATTACTGAATTTATAGTTGTCAGCTATTTGCATCAAAGCTTTTTTAGCATATTCTTTTGAAGGTTTTTCGCCACCGTTTTTCCAGTAGTTCAACAGTTTTTCATATTCAGGAGTTGTTTTTACATTGGTGATTCCGGCAATATTATCGATCTTTTTCATAGGCCAGAAGGCATATCCTATATTATGTTTATCTAGGAGTTGAACCAGCTCTGTAAACCACACATTAGAATTTTCACCTGTTTCTCCAAGCCATATCGGCATATTGTGTTTTTCCCTTAAATCCAGCGCAGACTGTATGGTTTTATCATCATTGTCATTCCAGTATTTATGAAAGCTAAAAGCCATATTCCTGTCCCAGATCGGTATTAAACCATTATAATTATTGCCCCAGCCATTTCCTTCAATAAAGATAATATGCTTTTGATCAACTTCCCGAATCGCATTGGTGATGTCTTTTTGTAATTTCCAAAGGGGAGCATTAGACATTTCATCTGTTCCATTTGGATTTTTCCCTGTGAAATTGATATTGGGTTCATTAATAAGATCATATCCTCCAACCCAGGGTTCATTTTTGTATCGATCCGCTAGTTTTTTCCAAAGAGCAACTGTTTTTCTTTGGTTTTCTTCACTTTCCCAAAGGGACGGCTTTGATTTATCATTGTCTGAAATATTAGCATCATTTCCCTGTCCGCCGGGAGCTGCATGAAGATCGAGGATCAGATAGATTTTATTGTCTTTACACCACTGAAGCAAATCATCAGTCATCTTAAAACCTTCTTCCAACCAAGTATCTTTACCTTTTACCGGTTCTTTTTCTATAGGAAGAGTGTAAAGATTATAATGCATTGGAAGCCTAATAGAATTGAACCCGGCCTTAGCTAAAAAATCAATATCCTGCTTGGTAATACCATTCTTTAAGTAAGCTTTATAAAACTCCTGCATTCCATCTTCACCGATCAATTCAGCTATTTTTTCCTTGATCTTATATTGTGGGCCTGCGAAATCAGCCGTTTTCAGCATATATCCTTCCTGAAGCATCCAGCCGCCTAAGCCAAGGCCTCTCAATTGGATGTTTTCACCTTTATCATTAACGATTTTTTGCCCAGAAGTCTTTAATAATTGTGATGTCCCAAATTGAGACAATAATAAAGCGGATAATAGAATGGTTCTTTTCATAGTTGTTTTGATTTTAAATATTGGGGAAGGATTTAATTATAAAAAATGGTAATGTCAAAATAAGAATCTCTATACATTTTTCTTATTTTACAGGAATCCATTGGGTATATAAAACAAAATTTTTCAATTGTTTCTTGAATTGTTGTTCAAATATATTGTTTTTTTTGTTTTAAAATTAGTTTTATATTGATAAATCAGTAATTTTTAGAGAAAAAAATATTTAAGAATCAGATACAAACTAAAACTAAAAATGCTATCTGATAATCATTTTTCTGATTATTAAGATAGCATTATAATTATTGCTGTTAATGAAAACAGTATATTTTCTATTTTAGCTGATAAGCCTCATGATTTCTAAAGCAACTTTCAATGCTTCAGTTCCATCTTCAAGGGAAACCTCTACATTCTTATTGTCAGTGATGGCATCAGCAAAAGAATTTAATTCATCGAGAATAGCATTGTTAGGCTGAATGTTGGGATATTCAAACAGAATCTGGTTTTTCTCCCCTTCCGCATTTTCAATGATCATATCAAATGGAGTAGGGTTTTCAGGGGCGTCTTTCATTTTGATCACTTCCGCTTTTTTCTCAAGAAAGTCTACAGAAATATAAGCATCTTTCTGGAAGAATCTACTCTTTCTCATGGCTTTCATAGAAATTCTGGAAGTGGTAAGGTTGGCAACGCATCCGTTTTCAAATTCTATTCTGGCATTAGCAATATCCGGTGTCTTGCTTACAACACAAACACCACTTGCATGGATGCTCTTCACTTTAGATTTAGCAATACTTAATAAAATATCCAGGTCGTGAATCATAAGATCTAATACCACAGAAACATCCGTACCGCGAGGATTAAATTCAGCCAATCGGTGGATTTCGATGAACATAGGATTGCTGATGTATTCCTTAGTAGCAATAAAAGCTGGGTTGTATCTCTCAACGTGTCCTACCTGCGCCTTGATTCCTTTTTCCTGACATAAACGAAGGATCTCTTCTGCTTGTTCCAGCGTTTGGGTAACCGGTTTTTCAATAAAGAAATGAAGTCCTTTTTCTATCGCTTTTAAAGCATAATCATAATGATAGACTGTTGGAGTAACAATGTCCAGCATATCGATCTGCTCAAGCAATTCATCAAAATTTTCAAAATACTTATATCCGAATTCGGCTTCTAATTTTTTCCCGTTTTCAACATCTTTATCGTGGAAGCCTACAAACTCATATCTATCTGACTGATTAAGAAGTTTTAAATGTATCTTTCCCAAGTGTCCGGCACCTACCAAACCTGCTTTTAACATAGCTGTATTAAATTTCTGTAAATATAGTGAATGTACATCATAAAAATACATGACTTTTTACTTGGATATTCTTCTGACTTAAGTATTAATGTATATACTTATCAATTAAAAGAATTGTGTTAAATTCGCGGTCTTAAAAAAATTATAACTATGAAAAAAATTGGCTTCATTTTATCCGTAGCAGGATTGTTGGCAGCTGGATGTTCAGGATCAGGTGATAATATTGCCACTGAAGTACACAATAATCCACCTCCGCAACCTAAGTGCGAAACCCCAACAAGCTTAAGTTTCAAACCATTATATAATCTTTTTTCCTGGAACAGTAATAGTGGTCAGGGAACGGGATTTTTTGAGGTTCAGTATGGAGAACAGGGATTTTCTTTAGGAAATGGAACTGTAGTTGAAGTGAATAATACCTCTTACACTCTTCCCATATTCAAAGGTAAAAAATACGATATGTATGTGAGAAAGAATTGCGGAACAGCCGATGGGAAAAGTAACTGGGCAGGCCCTATAACCATTCTTTCTGAAAATACTACGGCTTGCGTAAAACCAGGCTTTGTTACTTATACCACCACCACTGCTTCTGTTTATGATCCTACTTTTTCAGCAACTGTTAGCTGGGAAAGAGATGGAATATCTGTGTATGAAGTATATTTAGGGACAAGTGGTACACCTCCGGCTCCCGGGAATGGTGATGCCATTCTTCCTGGGCACGATGCGGCTTTTTTGAATTTAAATAAAACGATTGCTTATAATTTCTACGTCAGAAAAAGATGTGAAAATAATACATATACAGATGTTACCTCACAGGTTATAAAATGGAATTAATATATAGAATAAAAGCTGTCAGATTTTTGGCAGCTTTATTTTTTGTGGATAATTCTTTTACCTGATTTCTAAAATCTAAAATCTAATTTCTTATTTTTGTCAGATGCAGGATTCGTTTGTACATAAAGGAAAAAGAAAGAATTTAGTAGAATATCTCAGATACAGAATTGGGATTTCAGATGAAAATGTACTTTCGGCAATGAATGACGTTCCGAGACACCTTTTCATTGAAAGTATTTTTGAAGATTTTGCCTATGAAGACAGAGCTTTCCCTATTTTGGCTCACCAAACCATCTCACACCCTTCCACAGTAGCAGAGCAATCTGAATTATTACAGGTGAAAGCAGGTGAAAAAGTGTTGGAAATTGGGACTGGATGTGGTTATCAGACTGCCATTTTACTGGCAATGAAAGCCCATGTTTATACGGTGGAAAGACAAAAAGATTTATTCGACTTTTCTAAAAATAAATTGAGAGAACTTCATCTGTACCCAAAATTTCAGAGTTTTGGAGACGGATTTGCAGGGCTGCCAACCTTTGCTCCTTTCGATAAAATTATCGTAACCTGTGGAGCGGGAACTTTACCTACAGAATTATTGAAACAATTAAAAGTAGGTGGTATAATAGTCATTCCTTTAGGTCCAACAGATGAGCAGGTTTTATTCCGATTTACGAAAGTGGGACCAACAGAATTTGAAAAAGAAGAATTTGGAGCTTATAAGTTTGTTCCGATGTTAGGGAATACAAATCAATAAAAATTAAAATTCCAATTATAAAAATATATCCGGATTACGGAATAGGTAGAGGAACTGGTCTCAAACACCAGTTCTTTGCTTTTGGTCTAAGAATGCCCGAATTAAAAATGTTTAACCCAGAAATACATTCAGAAAAATAATGTATTTGTAGATAAGTGATTAAAAATAAAACTCTTATGGTGATTTTTATGCCGTTTTATTTTGAAGTCTTTGCGTTGGTGTAATTTAAAGTTTTTTGTGTTTTTTTAATAAATTTTGTGTTCAGTTCGGAATGGAAATTGGACTCTTTTAAAACAAAACCACTTAAAATCTTATGATTATGGATACAAACAGATTCAAAGCTTCACATGATTTTAGCAATCTTCAAAAGAACCTGCACAATAATCCCGGATATAGTGTAGAAAGTTATTCTCAGCAGGTTAAAGAGTACATTCATGATATGAAAAGTAAAAATCAGGAGGCAACAAAACAGGGATTCATGACACATGCCCAGAAATCAGTGAAAGAAGTTTGGGAAGAAATTCAGGAAATCGCTTCTGAGGCTTGGGAGAAGAATAAACACCATTCTGATGAAAAGAAATAATTTAATATTAAAGTTCAATAACCTTACTTTTAGCGAGTGAGGTTTTTTATTTAAATCCAAAAAATAATAATGAAAGTCTTTATTAATAAAAGAATTCCTGAGATTGGAATCGAGATGTTGGAAGAAGCAGGATTAGAGATCACAATTCCTGAAAATGAAAATCTTAGCTATGAAGAATGGCTGAAGTATTGTAAAGATACAGATACAATTCTGAGTATTGGAGGTGATTTTAAATATGATAAAGTATTTTTTGATGCCTGTCCTAATATTAAAGCCATTGCTTTATATTCTGTAGGTTTTGATCATGTAGATGTAAAAGAAGCTAATCAGAGAAATATTCCAATAGGAAATACACCGGATGTACTGAGCAGAGCAACTTCTGATGTCGCTTTTTTATTGATGCAATCAGTTGCAAGGCGAACCAGCTATAATTTTCAAAAAGTAAAAGAGGGAAACTGGGGTAATTTTGATCCTCTTCATGCTCTGGGGCAAGAACTTTATGGTAAAACTCTGGGGATTTTCGGATTGGGAAGAATAGGTTTTCAAATGGCTGAAAAATGTAGAAAGGCTTTTGATATGGAGATTATTTATCATAATCGTCGTCATCATGAAGATGCTGAAAGAGAATTAGGTGCAACTTATGTTTCTTTTGATGAGTTGGTTAGAAATTCAGATGTGCTCAGTATTCATGCCAATTTTACTTCCGAGCATAAGGGTCTTTTTAACGAGTCTGTATTTAAAAAAATGAATCCCAATGCCATTTTTATCAATACAGCAAGAGGAGGTTTTCATCAGGAACAGGATTTATATAAGGCATTAACTGAAGGCAGAATCTGGGGAGCAGGTCTGGATGTAACCCACCCGGAACCTATGTCTGCAAAGAATCCTCTTTTGGAGCTATCTAATGTATGTATATTGCCTCATATCGGTTCCGCAACCATTGAAGCCAGAAATGGTATGGCCAGACTTGCTGCCGAAAATATCATAGCCTTTTCAAACGGCGAGAAGATGCCTAACTGTGTAAATCCAGAAGTTTATTCCCATCATTTATAATAACTTGGAACTATTTTTGTTCTTAGTTTATAAACCTTAAAATCTAAACAGCATGGCACCAGAAAACAATATTAATGAACAGAATAAAAGGTTGGAACGTATGGACTATGATCCCAACGAAGATATATTCAAAAGAGAAAAGCATATTTCGCTCGATGGAGATGGTAATCCTATTCTTGAGGAAGAAGATGAAGATAAAATAGATAAAGGACTGGATATTCCAGGAGCAGAAGAAGATGATGAAATGGAAGAAATAGGTGAGGAAGATGAAGAAAACAACTATTGGAGCCTCAGTGATAATGAGGACGATCATGAAGAGGAAAATGATGATGTTTTAACTTAAAATTTACTCAGATAAAATAATAACCTTGCTGATTTTCAGTGAGGTTTTTTATTTCCGGATGATCACCTTACTCTGTAAGAAGAAATTCCCATCCTTCGGAGGGGAATGTGAGTGCATTTATTCAAATATAGTATTTAAAAGCTATTGTTATTTATATTCAAAAATGACAGGACAGAAGCTCAGTTCTTAATAATTTTACTTTTTCTCAATTTCGTCTTTTCTGCTTTCTCAGCTTTTCTCTTCTTTTGTTGCCTATATTTCATAATTTGAATATCTTTAAAACTTCAAACATTGTTTAAACATAGAACTTTAAATAGCAATATGACATTCCAAGAACAGATACAGCAGGGGATACCTAATCAGCTGCCACAACCGAAACCATACGAGACAAATATCAACCATGCTCCAAAGCGTAAAGAAATTTTAGGAGAGGAAGAGAAAAAATTGGCATTAAAGAATGCTTTACGTTATTTTGATCCTCAATTTCATGCAGAATTAATTCCTGAATTTAAGCAAGAACTGGAAGCTTATGGAAGGATTTATATGTATCGTTTCGTCCGGATTATGAGATGAAAGCGAGATCTATTGAGGAGTACCCAGGGAAATCTGAGCAGGCAAAAGCAATTATGCTGATGATTCAGAATAATTTGGATTACGCAGTTGCTCAGCATCCTCACGAATTGATTACGTATGGTGGAAACGGAGCTGTTTTTTCAAACTGGGCTCAGTATCTGTTGACGATGAAGTATCTGTCTGAAATGACCAATGAGCAGACTTTGGTGATGTATTCAGGACATCCGATGGGATTATTCCCGTCTCATAAAGATGCACCAAGAGTAGTGGTAACCAACGGAATGATGATCCCTAATTATTCTAAACCGGATGATTGGGAGAAATTCAACGCTCTTGGAGTAACACAGTACGGACAAATGACTGCGGGTAGTTATATGTATATTGGCCCACAGGGAATTGTTCACGGGACTACCATTACGGCTTTAAATGCTTTCAGAAAGATCAATAAAGAGCCTAAAGGAGGGCTTTTTGTAACTTCCGGATTAGGAGGAATGAGTGGAGCTCAGCCAAAAGCTGGAAATATCGCAGGCTGTGTTACGGTATGTGCAGAAGTAAATCCAAAAATTACTAAGATCCGTCACGATCAGAAGTGGGTGAACGAAATTTATGAAGATCTTGATGCATTGGTAAAGAGAGTAAGAGAAGCTCAGGAAAATAAAGAGACGGTTTCTTTGGCTTACCTTGGAAATATTGTTGATGTTTGGGAAAAATTTGATCAGGAAGATTTAAGAATTGATATTGGTTCAGATCAGACCTCACTTCACAATCCTTGGGCTGGTGGATATTATCCGGTAGGACAAAGCTTCGAAGAATCTAATACAATGATGGCTGAAGATCCTGAATTATTCAAAGAAAAAGTTCAGGAAACATTAAGAAGACACGCTGCAGCGATCAATAAACATACAGAAAAAGGAACGTATTTCTTTGATTACGGAAATGCTTTCTTATTGGAGGCTTCCAGAGCGGGAGCTGATGTAATGGCAGACGATCCTACATTAGGAAGAGAGTTCAAATATCCAAGTTATGTTCAGGATATTATGGGACCTATGTGTTTCGATTATGGTTGGGCCGTTCCGTTGGGTATGCACCAGTGGAAAACCTGAAGATTTACAGAAAACGGATGATATTGCTTGTGCTGTTTTAGAAGAAATGGTCAAAAATTCGCCTGAAGAGATCCAACAGCAGATGAAGGATAATATTCAGTGGATCAAAGGAGCACAGGAAAATAAACTGGTTGTAGGTTCGCAGGCAAGAATATTATATGCAGATGCAGAAGGAAGAATGAAGATTGCGGAAGCATTCAATAAAGCAATTAAGAATGGTGAAATTGGCTCTGTCGTATTAGGAAGAGATCATCATGATGTTTCAGGAACAGATTCTCCTTATAGAGAGACTTCCAATATTTATGATGGTTCCCGATTTACAGCTGATATGGCGATTCACAATGTCATTGGTGATAGTTTCCGTGGAGCAACATGGGTTTCCATTCACAATGGTGGTGGTGTAGGCTGGGGAGAAGTAATCAACGGAGGCTTCGGAATGCTATTGGATGGTAGTGAAGATGCTGACAGAAGATTAAATCTATGCTTTTCTGGGATGTGAACAACGGAATTTCAAGAAGAAGCTGGGCCAGAAATGAAGGCGCTATTTTTGCCATTAAAAGAGCAATGGAAGTAGAACCTAATTTAAAGGTAACTCTTCCAAATCTTGTAGACGAAAATTTACTATAAATTTTAAAGAATTCGGCATTGGCAAGTATTAACAAAAAATTGTTTTCACACCTCAATGTAGAGGATAGTGATCCTGTTTGGGGAAAATTTGCTGAGGTTGAATTTTCAAAGAAAAACATATTCTCGGACAATAAAGCCTATCTTGTTGAAGATGGGCTTGTCCGTAAATATTATATCAATAACACCTCAGACATCGATATTGAAGTCTGTGCAGAATTTTACTTTCCTGGTGATATTTTTACAGTAGGAAACAAAGGCTCTGAAGGGATGTATGAATCCATTAGTGGAGGTCTGGCCTGGGAAATCACCTTGGAGGAAGTCAATGAAATGTTTGCAGAGAATCCTGAGTGTCGCTTCGTACAAAATTACTACCTGAGCAGGAAACTGAATGCTGCCATGAAGCGCGAGATGCTCCTTCTGAAAAATACTCCACAGGATCTTTATGAATACCTGTTGAAAAATAAACCCCATTATATTCAGAATATTCCCTTAAAATATTTGGCTTCCTACATCGGGATTACTCCGATTTCTCTGAGCCGAATCAGAAAAAGGATTAGTTAAAGGCAGGAAGCTTGAAGCGGGAAGTTATCAAGGTCATATCAATTCATATTGCGTTTTTGATAGGAACTATTTTATATAAACGCAAAGTTTCAATTTTAAATACTTACTATTTTAAGTGAGCAAAGAGTTGATCGATTTTCAATCGATTTGATGAAGTGTGTTGTTATCATCAGCTTAGTCAACGGCTTTGCCGGCATCTTTGCTTTCTTCAAAATAAAACGGAGTGATAATAAAAGTCTTTGCGTTTAAAAAAATCATCTGAACTACTCATCAATTCAAAACAACTATCAGAAATTACAGGACGGCAATTAACTTCCATCTCTCAGCTTTAATTAATTAACTTTTGTTTATTGTTTCGCCCTTCGCAAGTATCTTCCTTTGTAAAAAAGAATTTATGGAAATACAAAAATTAAACTGGGCAGGAGTAAAACTGATCTCTCAGGGAAAAATAATTTTGATTGATGCAGTAGAAGATTTTTCTTATTACAAACCTGTATTAGGAGAAGCCGTAGACGAAGTGATTAGTTTTACAGATGAGATAGAAGCAGATTATATCTTATTTACCCATATGCATCTGGATCATTTTGATAAAAGTGTTATAAAAAAATGCCTGAAAAAAGAAGGAAAACTGATTGTGTATTCAGGATTAGAATCAATTGTCAGAAGTTTAGTGGAAGACGTTGAAATAGTGGTTCTGAATCTGGATGAAACTTTCTCTGAAAATGGAATCACCTTTAAACCTGTATATGCGATGGATGGAATAGGAGAAATACAGTCTTCATGGATTGTAGAAGATGAAGAAACTAAGATCTTTCATGGTGGAGATACCATTTGGCATAACCAATTCTGGAAGCTTGGAAAAGAGAATAAAGACATAGATTATGCCTTTTTACCTGTTAACGGAGTAATCGTCAATTTTGAAATTATTGGATTGGAATACAGTCCGGTTCCGGCATCTCTTAATTTGAAGGAAGCCTTTACAGCAGCTCATTTGCTCCATGCTAAAAAACTGGTTCCTATGCATTATGGATTATTTGCTCATGAGAAGTGCTATATCCCACAATTGTTTGATGAGAATGATCTGAAAAGAGTTTCTGAGGAAGTGGGGCAGGAGTATATGGCTTTGAAGGATGGAGAAGTGTTGGTGGATTCGTAAAGAAACATTTGTTTTTTAACAAATAGATTCATAAATTAAAAAATGAAAAAAATTGGAATTATAGGTTGTGGTTGGCTAGGTACTCATATAGCTGATAAGTTATCGGGTCAATATGAGATTTTTGCAACCACTACTTCAGAATCTAAAATAAAAGATTTATCCGCTAAAGGATACCACATCACTCAGGTTAGCTTTCCAGACGATGATATATCGGAAACGATGAGCGAATGGAAAATAGCTCCACAGTTGGATGCTGTGATTATCACGGTTCCTTTTTCGGGAGTGAGAGGTGCTGAAATTCCTTTACATGATAGAGCTAAGAATTTATTAGCATTTCTTGGAGATTATAAAGGTCAGCTTTATATGATGAGCTCCACGGGTGTATATCCTGATATTGAAAAAGAGTTTACAGAAGATGAACGGCTTGCAGATGATGTTCCAAGCGAGAGTATCATAAAAAACAGATTTCCTGAAGTTAATATTTTGAGATTGGCAGGATTAATGGGAGATCAGAGGCTTTTAAAAAACTATAATATATCCAATCTGGATCTGTTGGTTAATCATATTCATTACGTTGATATTTGTTCAGTCGTTGAGAAAATGCTAAAGAATAACTCTCAATCTAAAGTTTATAATGTAGTGGCACCCGTGCATCCTAATAAAGAAGAGATTATCAATGCACAGAAAGATCTGCCGTATTCAGGTGAACGTACCACACAAGGCAGAACAATATCACCTTCAAAATTAATTTCAGAGCTGGATTATGAATTTGAATATCCTGATCCGCGATATTTTCATCTTACGAATGGTTCTTAATGATAATGTCTTAAAAAATAGAAACCTGCTGTTAAGCAGGTTTTTTTAATCTTGATAATCAATGATTTTATATGCGATTTGTTCTTTCTCGATATAATTTTTAAGTTCATCAAGATCTGTCCAGACATAAGAAGAGCCGTACTGACAAATATAAATGCCATCCTCCTCAAAAATAATACTGATATTAGGCATTTCCCCAGTGTTTTCTGCATGTCTGAAATCCCAGAACAGCTGATGGGCATGTTCATATTTTTTCTCAAAAAGTACAGCGTTTTCCAACAAATCCTGAATATCAGCGGTTTGTTGTTCTGTAAGTTTTGCTTTTAATTTGTATTCAAGTCCCATTGTAACTTTTCAATACTTTCAGTTTAAATTTTTACCTGAAAAATAGGGTAATAATCATTAAAACTCCAAAATGATTTCTGAACATTTTTTTATCGGTTAAGCAAAAGTTTATTATTTTTGAAGCTCATACCATTTACCAAAGCACATTATTTACGATGAACAAATTTTTTTTCATTTTTACTATTCTATCTATAATGCAGGTTCGTTATACCTGCGGTGTTAAAGACAGTCCCCCAAACAGTAAAGATGTACCTTATGTGGAAAATACAAGCGAAATTCCGTATGGTCGTCAATTCTTACCCCAAGAGCAATTGGAAAGAGAGGTGCATATACAGAGATATAGGTATTATGAAACAAAAGACCTGGACTTCCTTACAAATAAAGGGTATATCCTGATTGTTTTAGGAAGATACAGCGAAGCAATAGAACAGTTTAAAGAAATTGACTCAATACAACCCGGCAGATATTCTACCTATTCCAATATGGGAACAGCCTTTGAAATGATGGGCAATAATACGGAAGCTCTTCAATGGATTGAGAAAGCTTTAAAAGCAGATCCAAAATCGCAACAATCTTCCGAATGGATTCATATTAATATTCTGAAAACTCATCTAAAAGGAGACCGTTCTATCTCTTCCATGAATCTTATTGGAAAAGATTTTGGAAATGAAGAATCTCCAAAATCCCATCTTACACCGGACGAGCTGAAGACTCTCAGAACACAGCTTTATGATCAGCTGAATGAAAGAATATCTTTGATAAAGCCCAAAGACAAGGTAATAGCACAGCTTTTGTTTGATCTCGGAAATGTTACTTTTTTAGAAGGAAAGAAAAAAGATGCAATGGAAGAGTATCAGCTGGCAAAAGACTACGGCTTTGATGATCCTATATTGATCAAAAGACTCCATCTATATCCCTCTGATCTGTCTAAAGTGGATGAGAGAACAGCTATTCTTGCACCAGAAACCAAAGAATTCCGTGGAATGATAATTGGTCTTTCTTTAGCCGCCCTTTTAATGTCGGGACTAATCCTTTTTATTTTTAGAAAGAAAGTTGCCTTAGTATTGAAATAGAGTTTTCCTTCAACTCTATGTATCCGTGTGGTTAAAAGATAAAACCACATAGACTTTATATATAATAATTCATGCATTCATAGCGACCATTTAGCAGTATACAATTTTATCGCAGATAATCTTGCGCCTTACAACAGTATTTTTCAATATCATTTTGCGCCCTTTAGTTTGTACTATATTTTTTTAATGATTTCATTATTAGTTTTATAGTATTAATTAATCCACAAGAAACAGGGTGAATCAGTTTGCGCCAGAGGATGCTAGACCTATGCAAAGATTATGAACCCTGCTTCTTTGAAAGTAAGGTCATAATAGAAAATTTAGGCTTTAGACCTATTATCAAGGACTTAGACAAGACTTTCAATGTGGATGATAACCCAAAAAAAGTTATGAAACAAAAAGTACATTATCGGAATTGATATTTCCAAATCAAAAATTAGATTGTGCAGTAATGGATTCTGAGTATAAGATCCAATGCGAGTTGATTATTCCCAACACAGAGAAAGGAATTGCTTCTTTTTTTGAAAGATATTTTTAAGAATGCTAAAAAAATAACAAAAAGAAGATCTTTTTGATTTGCTGCGAAAAATACTGGGATTTATAATCGGCCATTGGAAAAAAATTCTGTTCAAAATTAGGGTATTTTCTTTGGGTAGAACACCCAATGAAAATCAAAAAAGCAGCAAGTGATTTAAGAGGAAAAGACGACAGAAAAGATGCCAGAAGAATTGCAGAATATGCTCTGCGTTATTATGATAAAGCAATGTTTTATCAGGAACCAGATGAAGTTATACAACAAATGAATGTACTGGCAAAATCCCGTGATACTTTACTGTTGCAAAAAACAGCTTTGGAAAATCAATTAAGGGAAGCTAAAAGCCACGATTTGTATGTGTTTAAGCTATTGACCCAAGCCTTTTCAAAAACGCTAAAAACTCTGACAACGTCAATAAAAGCAATAGAAAATGAGCTTTCAGAACTCATGGAGATCCGAGATGAGATTAAGGAAAACAAAGAACTTTTGACCTCAATTCCTGGAATCGGAACTCAATGTGCTCTTAATTTAATCATCATTACCAATAACTTCAAATCGTTTGATAACGCTAAACATCTGGCTTGTTATGCGGGAGTTGTTCCGTTCAAAAATCAATCAGGAACCATTGTGAAAAAAAAGAACGTGTATCGAAAAATGGCGAATCAAAAAAACTGAAAAAAAAGCTGCTCCATTTATCTGCCATGGCAAGTATAAGAACAGACAAGGAATTAAAGACCTATTTTTCTGAGAAAAGTAGAAGAGGGTAAAAATAAAATGAGCATTCTTAATGCTATAAGAAATAAATTAGTACATAGGATAATGGCCGTAATCAAACGAAAACAGCCATTTTTTCCTAAAGAAGAATTTTTATCAATAAAAAACACTCATAATACTTGCTTATTAACATAGAAATCTTAGCGTTTCCAACCTTTTCTATTCCAAGAGCATCTCTATAGTAAAAGAAATACTATGAAAATCACCATCCCTAAACCCTGTCATGAAAGCTGGGACAGTATGACCTATGATGAAAAGGGGAAGTTCTGCACGATTTGTTCTAAAACGGTTCACGATTTTACCCGTTTTTCAGATGAAGAACTCATCAATAGTTTCGATTCAAGTGAAAATATTTGCGGAAGATTCCGGGAAGATCAGTTGGGCGTAAATTTAAACTTTTCCTTATCGAGTAAACTGGCTTTGGGATTATTGGTTGCAGGTAGTTTTATGACTACTGTAAATGCACAGGAAACAAAACTGGGAAAGGCAGAGCTTGCAGAGAAAGCATCAGGAGTAAATATGTTTGTAATATCCAATCATCCTTTCAACATAGATCCATCTGTAAGAATTGGGGCACCCGCTGTTATAAAAACGGAGAATAGACCATTTATCTTGCTGAATGGTAAAAAGGCTTCCTTAGAAGAATTACGTGCGATAAAACCGGATATTGTAGACACTATCTATACGCTTTCAGGAAAAGAAGCGATAGAGCAATATGGTGAAAAGGCTAAAAATGGAGCGATCATAATTACAACAAAAAAGAAAAGAAAGAGAGCATAATAAGAAAAGCTCCGGTAACAGAACATTACCAGAGCTTTTTATTTATTGTTTCACAGCCTGAATAGCCGCTTCATAATTAGGTTCTTGAGAAATATCCGGTACCTGTTCTTCGTAAATAATATTTCCAGAAGGATCTATCACTACCACTGCACGGCTAAGAAGCCCTTTCATGGAAGATTCTACCATTTCTACCCCATAATTCCAACCGAAATCAGAACGGAAATCCGAAAGCATTACCACATTGTTGATTCCTTCAGCACCACAAAATCTTTTTTGAGCGAAAGGTAAGTCTTTGGAAATACAAAGAACTACTGTATTGGGAAGGTTTCCTGCTTCCTCATTGAAATGGTGAACAGACGCTGAGCAAACCCCTGTATCAACGCTAGGAAAGATGTTCAGAATAACATATCTTCCTTTGTAAGCCTCTAAGCTCTGGTCATTCATATTAACGTCCGTAAGGGTGAATTTAGGAGCGGGCTTGTTTATATCCGGTAATTTCGAGTAAGTACGTACAGGTGTTCCTTTTAACATCACTGTATTGATAGGCTTAGATTTTTGAGCAAACCCTAATACTGAGCAAAAGAGTAACGTACCGAAAACTATTTTTGAAAACATTGAAAATTTATTTTTAACAAAAATATTGTTTTTTTCAGTTGGCTGGGTTAATTTTCATTCAAATAGCTCTTAAATAGAGCAAATCTATTGAATCACTATTCTTAAAATCAATTTTTACATCTACCTTTATTATTCAAAAGTTCAAATTCAAACGATTAAATATTAACAATATGAGTTCAGCAAATAGTGCATCATTTCACGATATTTTTAAAAGCCAAAGCGAAATTCCAGAAGAATATAAAGTACCCGAAATTCATCAGAAAGTCTATCTTCTTAATGGGGAACTGGTGGAATGGAATGGAGAAACTCAGAATATCTATTCCCCGATTTGTATCCCTACAGAAAATGGATTAGAGAGAAAACTGTTGGGTAGTATTCCCAATATTGGACAGAAGGAAGCTATGGAAGTTCTTGAGGCTTGTGTAAAAGCCTATGATAATGGTCTTGGTGAATGGCCGACAATGTCTGTTGAAGGAAGGATCAAATGCATGCAGAAATTTGTGTACCTGATGATCCAGCAGCGTGATCTGATCATAAAACTATTAATGTGGGAAATAGGGAAAACCCTGGCAGATTCTACTAAGGAATTTGACCGTACTGTAGATTATATCAATCAGACTATTGATGCTTTAAAAGATCTGGATAGAGAATCTTCCCGTTTTCAGGAGGCAGAAGGAACCATAGCGCAGATCAGAAGGGCACCACTTGGGGTAGTTCTAAGTATGGGGCCTTTTAATTATCCTTTAAATGAGATCTTTACAACATTGATTCCTGCTTTGATCATGGGAAATACAATTTTATTTAAGCTTCCAAAGCACGGAGTACTGGCTCATTACCCTTTATTGAGCGCTTTTAAAGAAGCTTTTCCTAAGGGAACAGTAAACACTTTATATGGAAAAGGTTCCGAAATTATCACCCCAATTATGGAGAGTGGAAAGGTAAATGTATTGGCATTTATTGGTTCAAGTAAAGTGGCTAACGGATTGAAAAAATTACACCCAAAAGTGAATCGCTTAAGAGCTATTCTAAGTCTGGATGCTAAGAATGCAGCTATTGTTACTAAAAACGCCAATCTAGAGGTAGCGGTAAGCGAATGTATTTTAGGAGCACTTTCATTTAATGGACAACGTTGTACTGCGCTAAAACTCATTTTTGTTCAAAAAGAAATTGCAGCAGAATTTACTATGAAGCTTAGTGAAGCCGTTTCAGCTCTGAAAGCTGGCTTGCCTTGGGAAAAGGATGTGAAAATAACACCACTTCCGGAAGTCAATAAGCCACCATATCTGAAAGAATGTATTGAAGATGCAATATTAAAAGGAGCCGCCGTTTTAAATAAAGACGGCGGGTACATGGAAGAGTCTTTTGTTTTTCCGGCAGTTGTTTATCCTGTAAATAGTGATATGAAACTGTATCATGAAGAACAATTTGGTCCGGTAATTCCTGTGGTGCCTTTTGAAGATATTGAAGAACCAATAGAGTATCAGGTGAATGCCTCTCATGGAATGCAGGTGAGTATTTTCAGTGAAGATCCGCAGGAAGTAGCCAATCTGATTGATCCTTTTGTAAATCTTGTAAGCCGTGTCAATATCAATTGCCAAGCACAGCGTGGTCCGGATGTATTTCCATTTACCGGAAGAAAAGACAGTGCAGAAGGTACACTTTCTGTGTTTGATGCTTTGCGTTCATTCTCCATCAGATCCCTGGTAGCTGCAAAACTTACAGATTCCAATAAAACTTTATTAAATACTATTGTAAGGGAACATGATTCTAATTTTTTAAGCACAGACTATATTTTTTAAAGCTAATCCCAAGCTGTATTTAACATAAAATAAAAATCCTTAATAAATACTTGTATTTTTTAAGGATTTTTTAACTTAAAGGCTGGAATTAGAATATTTTGTGTTATAACAAGGCGAGGTTTTTATAAAATCTTACCGTAAGGATTAGTGTGTAAATCATGTCTTCATCGGAACAAGAATTTTTAGAGAAAATTGAAAAGCACAAAGGTGTTATTTTCAAGATTTCTAAAATGTATATGGATAATAAGGACGATCAGAATGACCTCTATCAAGAGATCATTTATCAGGCATGGAAATCTTACGGCGATTTTCAGCAGCGGAGTGATTTCTCAACATGGCTTTATAGAACTGCGCTTAACACAGCAATTGTTTTTTTACGAAGTGAGAAAAAACGTAGCTTTATACAAAATCAGGATATTGAGGTGCTCAATGCCCAGCAGGAACCTTATAATGATATTGATGATCAGAATATGAAGTTGATGTATGAGGCTATTCATCAGTTGAGTCCTATTGATAAAGCCCTTATTTTTTTCTTTCTGGAAGATTTTTCAGGGAAGGAAGTTGCTCATCAGCTGGGTATTACAGAAGTTAATGCCAGGGTGAAACTTAAAAGAGCGAAGGCAAAACTGAAGGAGATCATTGCAAAACAGAGAACAGGTTCAATTTAAAAGATAAAAGAATGGAGTTAGAAAACTTTAAAGAACTTTGGAATAAAGATACAGGACAGGAACCACCTGAAATATCCCTTGAAAAACAGCGTGATATTCATTCTCCGCTCCAGATGCTGAAGATCAATATGAAAACCGAATTTTGGCTGATGGTTGTTACATTGCCATTACTATTAACGAGTTTTCCATTTGCTTCTACAGATTCCAATGTAAGAACCATATCAACATTGGTCACTATTCTGACCATAGCCTTTATGAGTTACTTTTATTCCCGTTTTCTTAAGCTTTATAAATTACTTCAAAAAAATAGTATCAATACCAATTATGATTTGTTCAATCTTAAAACCCAGCTTTTAATCTCCAGGGAAATCTATATCTCATACTATATTTCCTATATCCCGCTTGCTTTTCTCTTATCTCTGATTAAGATTAATTTCCATTTTGAGATGGAGTACAATCTGGCCATTTTCGGAATAAGTTTTTTTATTACCTTATTATTGGTATGCTTTATTATAAAATACTGGATCTATTATATGTACGGAAGATACATTGATGATGTGGTATACCTGGTAGATGAGCTGAATGGAGTAGAAGTAAAACCACGAATTGAAAAAAAGAAAACCTGGTTTGAGAGATCCCAAAAGTTTTTCATGAATAAAATGGGGATTAAAGGGAATATCCTGAACACAATTATATGGTACGTATCAGTTTATATTTTTATTATATTGTTTTTAACTCTGGTTCTTCTTATCATCATTATCATTGGAGCTAAGCTGAATTGTATTGATATCACAACCTTGCAAAGAGCCTTAGATCGATTAAATTAAAGATACTTTACTGAAAATTAAATAAAAACTGGTGGAAAAAACGACCAGTTTTTTTGTGTAATGATGTAACATTTTCGTTTTTTTTCTACTAACTACTGAGCTATTATTACTTTTATAAACACACACAATTATTTCGAATAAAGCACTATCCTAAAATAGTAGACATTAAAAAAAAACACAGTGAGAGGCCTGACAGTATTTTCTGTCGGGTTTTTTTATTTTTTTTAATTAATTTCTGTAACAATTTTTTTCAATGAAAACTAACTTTATAGAGCAACAAGTTATGACCTCATTAGAACAAGCATTTATCCATAAGATTGAAAGACATAAAGGAATCATTTTTAAGATTTCTAAAATGTATATGTCTGATAAAGATGATCAGGATGATCTTTTTCAGGAAATAACCTGTCAGTTATGGAAAGCATACCCCAACTTTAGAGGAGAAAGTGAATTTTCAACCTGGTTGTACAGAATAGCTTTAAACACAGCTATTATTTTCCTCAAAACTGAAAAGAGAAGAAGTTTTATTACTAACAATGAGAATTTATCTCATCATTTTATTCCTCAGGAAGATTATGATAATGAGAGAGAAGAAAGAATGGTAGAAATGTATACAGCAATTCAGTTACTCAATCCGATTGATAAAGCTTTTATTTTTTATTATCTGGAAGATTTTTCAGGGAAGCAGATTGCCGATCAGATGGGGATTTCCGAGGGCAATGCAAGAGTAAAAATGAATAGAGCTAAAAATAAATTAAAAGATATCTTAAATCAACATAATCCTAACCAATATTAAATCCTAATCCAATGAATATAGATGAATTGAAAAATACCTGGAATGAAGATATTGCAAATGAAACCCCTGAAATAAGCATAGATCAGAGAAATAAAATAAATCTTCCCCTTGAGAAAGTGCGCAAAAATATGCGCATGGAATTCTGGTGGGTGGTGGGCATCTTCGTTTTTGCATTCCTGGTCTGTTCCGTTTGCCAGCCCTTTAAACTTCAATTGTATATCACAGTTTTGATCGCTTCAATGCTTATTGTTACCATTTTCTTTTACAGTAAGTTCTTCAAATTGTATAATAATATCAGCAATACAGAACTTAAGACTAGTGATTCTCTGAAAGATCTCGTTACTCAGTTAAACCTGAATAAACAATATTATCTATCTTACTATATCAGTTTTGCACCATTTATAGTATGTGAAATTCTTATCGTCCTGGAATTTATACCGTGGCCACAGCCTTTAAGTGAGATTAAAATAGCTGTTATTTTGATTAGCAGCCTTGTCGGTGGCTTATTTTTACTTTTTTTATGTGGTAAATTCTGGTTCCATCGTTATTATGGGCGATACATCAATCATATTGAATCTCTTTTAAATGAACTGAGAAAGTAAATTTAAATAGAATCGGCGGGCTGAAAGCCCGCCGATTCTATTTATTATATCTATTTATTAACTTTTCATAAAGAGAATGTCAATCTTTCCGTTTAATTACTGATATCTTTTTCCTTCCCGATTTCCTTCCTTATCCAGTCCAGTTGAGGATCCTTTTTATCAATAATATCCTGCATGCTTTCTTTGATTTCTACATTAGGAACAACTCCTTTGTGGGTATCTGAAAAATCAATATTCGGCTGTACAAGAAGAAGTCCGATCGGAAATCTGATTTCGGAATTGGGTAATTTCTGATAAGAATAAAAACCTGCTACGGTTCCATCATTGGCACCTCCGGTTTCTTCTCCTACAAGAGTCGCTCTTTTATCATTTTTAAGCTTTGCGGTAATGATGGAAGATGCAGAGAAACTTCCGCCGTTGATCAGAACAAAAACTTTTCCATGGAAAGCTTCCTTATTAGGCTTTGTAGGTTTGTCAGCTTTCATTTTATAGAAAACCTTTCCATCCTTTTTATAAGTGCTGAAAGCCTGGGCAAAAAAGTAACTTGGATAGGAGATACTCTTAATCGCATAATCTAATGGAGTGCTTTTTCTGAAATAATTGGTTCTCAAGGGGATATCTCTTGAAGTAACCTGGGATGGCTTAATCAGGGTAAAAGGCTTGTCGGTAAGGTATGAATATAGATTATTGATCTCATAAAGAGAACCGCCATAGTTGTTTCGAACATCTATGATGAGATAATCTGACTTGGCATTTTTTATCTTTGAAAAGGTCTTTTTATAAAACTCATCCGAATATTCTCTTGAAAAGCTTTTCACTTTGATATAAGCTATGGTACTGTCCTTATCCAGAAATTTAAAACTTCGGTTATAGGAATTGCTGGCAGCTACATAATCGTTCAGCTTTTTTTCCTGAGTTCGTTTATTCATTTCCTTATCCTTTTCAAGATCAGTATCGGATTTTGATTCCCTGCTTAAGATATAAGTATGTTTTTCACCTTTATAAAGAGTCTCAATGGTTGCTCTGTCGGCAAGTCCATTTTCTGCGGTATAATAACTGAAAAATAGATCTTTTAAAAAATAAGGCTGAAAAGTTGTATTATAACCATCACTGCTGATGAGGTTTCTGTATTTTTTGATGTAGTCCGAAACCGGAATATTGTTGATCGATAAAATTTCGGTTCCAGGTTGAATGTTTTCAATACCATCCCTGTTCTCTGTAATATACATCTGTTCTCCGGAAACATAATATTCAAATCTGCTGAACAGTCCTTTTTTATGTTCCAAAGTCTTGATTTCCCTTTTTGTAAATTTTTTTCTGGGAATTCTTAATGAAAGATGTCCTTCCCGAATTCCGGCAATCACTGGTTGAAGTTTAAAATAGAACTGTAGTGGAGTAAGTGGCTCGGTAATGGTTTGTTTAAGACTGTCAAACTTGCGTTCCAATTCTTTTTTGGGAATATACCAATATAATTGGGGATGCATCTGCTGAAGTTTTGAATAAGCAAAATCTACATCTTCTTTAAGCTGCTCAGGGGGAATACAGGAAGCTCTCTGTTCATTGTGCCTTTTAATAGATGCACATGAGGAAAGCATGGCCAGAATAAATAATACCGAGTAATTTTTCAATAGATCTTTGAGTTTTTTTAAGCTGCTAAAATAGAAAGTTTAAAATTAATCATTACTTAAATGAATAATAAATTTTTTGAAAAACATGATAAATTTAGTTAAAAAAATACACTCAAACACATCTTATTTTCATGTAAGGACAAAAGTAGGTACCTTTGAAGTCTATTTTTTTACAAATGATGTATTGGATTTTTACGATTGTAATTTTATTGATAGCAACCTATTGTGTCGTAATTAATAGGATGGCATTTGGAGCTGTTCCCAAGGGAAAACGTCTGATACGTATTAGACAGTCGAAGCTTTACAGAAATAAACAATTTCAGAATATCAGTCATACACCTTCCATTGCAGAAGGATATAAAATGAGCAAGGTAACCTATGACTTCCTCTTAGGTAAAAAGCATCCATTACTGAAGCCATTAAAGGAAGTTCCTTCTATTCATACAGATCTAAAGAGCCTGGACAAAAATACAGATGTTTTTATATGGCTGGGGCATTCATCCTATTATATACAGACAGACGGAATTTCATTTTTGATTGATCCTGTATTAAGCTTATATGGTTCACCTTTCAAATATTTTAACAAGGCATTCAAAGGAGCTGATATCTTTACACCTGAGGATATACCAAATATTGATTATCTGGTGATCACCCATGACCATTTTGACCATCTTGACTATCCTACTGTGAAGTCAATCAAAAGTCGTACAGCGATGGCTATTGTTCCATTAGGCGTAGGAGCGCATTTGGAGCGATGGGGCTATACAGAAGAACAGCTTATTGAAGAAGAATGGGATACAGTAGTTGAATTAAAAATAAAATCAGACTAACCTTTACGCCTGCCAGGCACTTTTCCGGTAGAAGATTAAAGCAAAACGATACTCTTTGGACTTCCTATGTACTGGAAACCCCTACAAAGAAAATCTTCTTAGGGGGCGATAGTGGCTATGATTCTCATTTTAAAATAATTGGCGAGAAATATGGACCATTTGATTATGCTATCCTTGAAAACGGGCAATATGGTGAAGCCTGGAGATATATCCATACCTTACCTGAGGATGTTATTCAGGCGGCTATTGATATAAATGCCAGGCATATTCTTCCGGTGCATGCTGCAAAGTTTGCACTGGCACTTCATCCATGGAATGAGCCATTGCAAAAAATAACAAGCTTAGGTAAAGAGAAAAACTTAGATATCCTTACTCCGAAAATTGGAGAAGTCGTAGACCTGAATCTTCAAGATCAGCAGTTTACAGTCTGGTGGGACTAAGCATGCCAGATATCCTTATATCTTCTTGGATGATTTTCAAATTGTTGACGTACAAAATCACATTCCGGGTCTACAAGCAAATCTTTTTCTTCTGCATAACGAACCAGCTCATCCAATAGTAATTTGGCATAACCTTTACCCTCACGATCTTCATCAAGCTTGGTATAATATACAATAAGAAGTCTTCCGTCAACCTCTATGGACATATAACCCGCTTTTTTTTCATCAATAAACAACTGCAATTCATCCTGATATGGAGATACCATAAATTTTATATTTTCCATAATTATTGAGATTTGGTTGATAAAAAAATAATATTGAGAACTCCCGAAAACATTCTCTTCCTTAAAATTACAAAATTATTTAACATGAAATAATAGTTTTTGAGAATCTTAACGAATTTTATTAGTGTACAAGATACAAGATACAAGATACAAGATACAAGATACAAGATACAAGATACAAGATACAAGATATAGTTGTTATATCTCAAGGATGGCTGGGTACTATCAATAGAGGTGAGCTTTAGCCCGCCTAAATAAAAAAATGGAATTCATAAGGCTTTAGCCAAAACCTAAAAGCTTTCCACCAACCTTCTATTTCGAATACCGTGTAACGCGTATTCAATATTCCGCATCCTATATTATTTCCTTGCTGTTTAAAAATATTTAAAGCTGTTAAAAAGTATACAATTCACTAATTGATAATTATAAAACTTTATGAAAATTGTAAATTATTTTAAAGATAATCAGTTATTTATGTTTTTTATTAACAAATATTGGGATTTACGATTAATAATTGGCACTTTAATTGACTATGTCATCATGTTTAATTTAAAAGAGGAGTGAAATGAAAAAGTTATTGTTAACAGCATTTTTGATTGGGACATTTAGTTTGAGCTATGCCCAGTCGGATTATTATAATGATTATAGAAGAAGTATTTCAGATGTTAATTGGCAGACAGTGATTGCAGATCTATTGCTTTCTAGAACACAAGCTAATCAAGTCTATGCATTGAATGACAGATACCGTGATTACGATTCATGGAATAGAGTGTATGTAGTAGAGCCTGGAAGATGGAAAGGAGACCGATATTCAGAATTGGAAAGAATTCTTGGAAGAGAAAAATACATTGTTTTTAAAAAGAGATATTATAGAGGACAAAATCCTGTGATCATATACGGGCGAAATAAAAATGATTATAAAAGATATCGTAAAGATCAGGAAAAATACTATAAAGAGAGAGCCAAATATTACAAAAAACAAAATAAACATCATAGACACCATGGAGATGGTGATTGGGATTAACCATTATCAACTATATATATTCACTATTGAAATGGCTGGCATTCGTGCTGGCCATTTTTATTATAAGTACTATTGCTAATAATCATCTATTCTCCATGAGAATATCAAGATCAATAGGAATGGGCTTTAGCCCATTCAAATAAATAAAAGATTCTTCATCTGGCTTTGCCGAAATTTAAAAACTCCACGATTCATCTATTATCACAATAAAATTCTAACAAAAACTTATTCAGATATAAAACATCAATAGAAATCAACGGCCATAGTACTTCCAGCCTCCATCTTCCTACTTCCAACCTCTAAATTCCCTTTCTTAAAATTATATCCGTTAATTTGTTTGAATTTTATAACTTTGAAATATGGAATCAAATGAATCAATACAAGGTTTTTATGAACGAAATGCTCCCGGATTCGGGTCTCTATGTTTAGGACCAAACAAAATGGGGCATTTTAATGTGTTTTCAAGAGATCACTGTTCATTATTATCACCATACAGCAGAAGAGATTATTATAAAATTTCACTGATTATAGGAAAAGGAAAGCTTCATTATGCTGATAAATGGATCTACGTAGATCGCCCTGCTTTGTTATTTTCCAATCCTATTGTTCCTTATTCCTGGGAGGCTGAAGATGATGACCAGAAAGGTTGGTTTTGCCTTTTTACAGAATCATTTTTGCAGAATGGGAGCAGATTGGGGAATCTTCAAGATTCACCTTTGTTTAAAATTGGGGGAACTCCGGTTTTCTTTGTGGAAGAAGAACAGCAGAAAGTTCTTTCTGAGCTGTATACGAAAATGATGACGGAGATTCAGTCAGATTATGTCCATAAATATGATATGCTGAGAGCGTATCTCCATTTGATGATTCATGAAACGATGAGAATGCATCCGGCAGATACTTTTGAACCTTATCAAAATGCATCCCAAAGAGTGGCTTCCTTATTTATGGAACTGCTGGAAAGGCAATTTCCAATTGATAGTCCTGAAGCCTGTTTGAAGCTGAAGACTCCCAATGATTATGCACAAAGTCTTTCCATTCATGTGAACTCTTTAAACCGATCCGTAAAAGAAATTACAGGGAAAACAACAAGCCAGCAGATTACAGCAAGAGTCATACAGGAAGCAAATGCTTTATTGACCCATACAGACTGGAATATTGCAGAAATTGCTTATGGATTGGGATTTGAAGAACCGGCTTATTTTACCAATTATTTTAAAAAACAAACTGGAATAACCCCCAATACTCTAAGATTGAACCTTGTTTGAATTTTATAATTCTTAGTTTGAATTCTATATCGAGGATAGCTGATTCATGTTCTAATTTTGTCCTGTAAAATTAAAATCAAAACCGTCATGAAATTTAAAAAATTAGGAAACACTGGTGAACAACTTTCTGCTATTGGATTAGGTTGTATGGGAATGAGCTTTGCGTATGGGCCGGCAGATGAACAGGAAAGTATCAATACATTGCATAGAGCATTGGATTTAGGCGTTAACTTCTGGGATACAGCAGATATGTATGCTGACGGAGAAAATGAAAAATTAATCTCTAAAGTTTTAGTCCCTAATAGAGATAAAATTTTTATTGCTACAAAATTTGGGTTCAGATTTAAAGATGGAAAAGCAAGCCATAGTGGTGCTCCCGGAACATACTTTGATGGTTCTCCGGAATGGATCAGAAAGGCTGTAGATTTAAGTCTTCAGAGATTAAAAATTGATACAATAGATCTTTATTACGCCCACAGAATTGATCCCAATGTTCCCGTTGAAGAAACGGTAGGAGCTATGGCAGAATTGGTGAAAGCTGGTAAAGTAAAATATATTGGTTTGTCTGAGGCTTCCCCAGAATCTATCAGAAAAGCCAATGAAATTCATCCGATTGCTGCCTTACAATCAGAATACTCCATCCTTACCAAAGATGTTGAGAATGAGATATTGCCAACAATTAGAGAATTAGGAATTTCTTTGGTTCCTTATTCACCATTGGCAAGAGGGCTTTTTGCTAACATTAGTGAGGTGCAAAATCTTGGAGATGATGATTTCAGAAAATCATTACCTCGTTATCAGCAGGAATACCTTGAAAATAATACAAAATTAGCTAATGAAATCAATGAGTTTGCTGCTTCTAAAGGAGTAAAAGGAACTCAGCTGGCCTTAGCATGGGTATTGAATCAGGGAGACGATATCATTCCGATTCCGGGAACCAAACGCATCAAATATCTTGAAGAGAATGTTGCAGCCGCTAGTATAGAGCTGTCTCAGTCAGATTTGGCAACTATTGATGCTATCCTGAAAAAATACCCAAATGTAGGAGAAAGGTATAACGAAGGCTCAATGAAACTGGTCAACAACTAAACATTAAACTTACACTGGGTTTCTGAATATCAGAAGCCCAGGTTTTTCTATAAAATATATTGCACTTATTAGTCTAAAACATTTCCATCTCAGGAAATGTTATTTTAGTTATAATGAATGCAGAAACACCACCTAAATTATGAATAGAAGAGAATTATTGAAAAGCGGATTGCTGGCAGGAACACTAAGTCTTGTTCCTTTTTCCAATGTATTTGCAAAAACGAAGACCATCTCAGAAAAAACAGGAGATGATCTTTCCGGTTTTAAAAAGATTAACCTTGGAGAATTAGAGCTGTTTATTCTGACAGACGGATATATTCATGAGAAGGATCTGAACTCATTTGCTCCAAGAGGAAATATTTCTGAATTGAAACCATCCTTAAAGACAACTTCAGGGCAGATACCTATATTGATATGGCAGTCAATATTCTGCTTGTTAAAACAAAAGAAAAGCTGATTCTGATGGATACAGGGATGGGAATATTTGCTGATGAAAGAACTGGATTTTTATTAAAAAGCCTTCAAAAAGCAGGATTCTCAGTCAACGATATTACAGATGTTTTCCTTTCTCATGCTCACCCCGATCATATGGGTGGAGTAGTAGATAAACAGAATAAGCTTGTTTTCCCCAATGCTGCTGTTTTTATTTCAAAAATAGAACACGATTTTTGGATGAAGGCTTCCCTTAATGATTTTAATAACAGTGCTTTGAAGGCCCATCCCGAAATGCTCACCCAGATTATCCCGGCACTTCAGAATATATTGAAAACGATTCAGCCAAAGTTGAAATTTTATGATTTAAACAAGACGCTGTATAATCACTTCAGTTTTCAATTAGCTCCCGGACATACACCCGGTTTAACTGTTACTACAATATCATCAGGGAATGAAAAACTGATGTATGTTGCTGACCTCATTCACTCAGATATTATTCTTTTTCCACATCCTGACTGGGGTTTTTCAGGAGATACAGATCTGGATATTGCGACTGCTTCGAGAAAGAAATTTCTTAAGCAGTTGGCGGATACAAAAGCCAGAGCATTTGCTTCTCATTTGCCATGGCCAGGACTGGGCTTTACAAAAATAAAGACTCCGGGATTTGAGTGGATTCCTGAGAGCTTTATGAATTAGAACATCGTTTAAGATAATGAATAGGAGCGGGCTTTAGCCCGCTCTCATCATCATAAATCATTCATCCGGCTTTAGCCAAAACTTAAATATCACCCAATATGAGTTCTGAAGAATATAGCTTTCTGAACATGATATATGTGACGATAAGGACAGAGAAAGCTATGATGGCATCTATTGTTGCAGGAAAACCAAGCACTGCTATTTTTGAAAAGAAGGCAAAAATGATATCAAAGAACATGCCTGCAAAGACCCATTCTTTAAGCCTTAATAGTTTGTTGGGGAGTAGAAGAACCAGAACACCTGATAGCTTAAATACCCCCAAAATATAAATGAAATGTGGTGGATAGCCTAATTGCCGGGTAATATCCCATACTACAGGATTTTTTGTGAGTTCAAAGAAGCCGCTTGCTCCAAACCATAATGACATAAAAATAGCCCCTGACCAATAAATGATTTTTGTTGTTTTTGTTTTCATTTGTCGTATTGTTTTAATGATTATTGTACTGAGTTGAAATGACCCTTTGCAGCCTGAAAGACTTCTCCTGTTCCTGGATTCTGAATGAAAGCTATCACTTCCCAGTTATCTGCAGAAATGGTTTCGGAAGTTGAAATATGCTTACTCCCTTTGTCTGTTTATTTAAGACTATTGAGTTCTGTTTGTGTACGATTTGCCAATGTTGTAAATGACGGCCTTCATTTTCGCCTTTTCCTACATCTGTTGAAGCGTGTTTCTCAACCAAACTTACCAGAAGTATGTTTTTAGAACCTGGGTCAGGAATGTCATACTGTACCTGAATTTCGTTTTGAATAACCTTCGCAGAAATACTGATATTGGTATTTGATTGACGTGATAGAGCTGTTTGAAGGACACTATTTACTGCATTTTTATCAGAACCCACAAATTCGGTTTTTCCATTGACAACCAATTGAGGGGTATAAACCTGAGAGCCCAGAATCCGACTGTACATTTGCTGACGCTGAGAATTTTCCGTAGAGCTGAATCGGTCTTTCCATCCCAGACGGTTCCAGTAATCAACGTGGTAGGATAAGATATAGACATCTTCATTTGTATACTCTTTCTCAATCTTTCCCATTAGTTCATCAGCAGACGGACAACTAGAACAGCCTTCTGAAGTAAAGAGTTCCAGAACAGCGAATCCTTTATTTTCGTTGGTTGAATATTGTTTTGTTTTCTCTTTTCCGCCTTTTTGAACAAAAGCAAAAATGGTAAATAATGATAGGGTAAAAATCCCGACGGTGATTGTATTCTTTAGTATCATATCTTTTAATTTGATTCAAAAGTAGATACTGTTGAGGCTCAAAAGAATATCAAAATAGCTGAATCAGACAAATTGAGGGGTGAACCTGGAAAATGAAAAGAAGAATATTTTTTATAAGCCGGAAAATAAAAATTGCAACTCTATTGTAAAGTTGCAATGATTGATTTTTAATAAGGAAAAGAGGATTATCTATCCTCCAGCCACGTGAAAAAGCTATGCGTTTTTTCTTTATTGATTAAAAGCTTTTCAGGAGTTTCAATTGTAAGTTTTACCAGAATTTTACGTTGAAAATAATGTTCCATTTCCTTAATGGCTTTAAAATTGACAAGATATTGTCTGTTAACCCTGAAGAATTGCTTGTCAGATACCTGCTCTGCAATTTGCCCAAGTGGCTGGGTAAGAGGAAACTGTTCTTTGGAAAACGTCACAAGATGAGTAATTTCATTATGGATATAAAAATAAGCGATATCTTCAGTAAGTACAGTCGTATATTTCTGATTTTTAAATACAAGAAAGCTGGTTTTTCCTGATGGCTGTTGGATTTTCTGTAGGAGAACACTAAGGTCGGGCAGCTCATTTTTCTGAAAGAAACTCTTTAAATCATCAACCTTTTTCAAAGCTTCTGAAATATCTGCTCTGGAAAATGGCTTCAATATATAATCTACTCCTTTACTTTTAAAAGCATCCAGCATATATTGGTCGAAGGCAGTACAAAAAACCACAGGACAGGTAATTTCCACGGCTTTGAAAATTTCAAATGAAAGCCCATCAGACAGTTGGATATCCATAAAGATCAGGTCTGGCTTTATACCGTTTGATAATGCTTCTACACTGCCTTCAATGCTGTCATAGACTCCCAGTATCTTTGAGTCCGGTTTGAGGTCTAAGATTAAATTCTGCAGGGACTTTGCCGCCCTGAATTCGTCTTCAATGATGATGATATTCATGGATCAATGGTAGTTTTATCTGAAATGTTTTTTCGTCTGAATTAATGATGATATCCTGTTCCAATAAGTGTTTGTAGCGCATTTTAATATTGTCAAGACCTACACCCAAAGAATCTTCTATGGAAACTTTGCGTTGGATAGGGTTTTCAATGATAATGTGGTTATCTGCATTATAAATTTTAATGTGTAAAGGTTTGCTTTGTGAAACAATATTATGTTTGATGCAATTTTCAACTAAAAGCTGCAATGTAAATGGTGGAACTAAGGTTTGAAACACTTCTTTTTCGAGTTCCAGGGTAAAAGTGATGCCCTCACCAAAACGAGCCTTTTGAAGAAAAAGATAGGCATTCACTATTTTCATCTCTTCCTGCACTTTAATAAGGTCGAGTTTTCTGCTTTCAAGGGTAAACCGATAAAAATCAGAAAGCTTTACAATAAAGTCAACCGTTTCTTCATCATGGGTTTCTGCCATTGATTTCAAGGTGTTCAGGCTGTTGAAAAGGAAATGCGGGTTGATTTGTTGCTTTAATAATTCATATTGAGCACCAAGATTGTCGCTTTTTACCTTCTCAAGTTCAAGTTCTATCTGCTGGCCGGCATAATTATTCTGCAATAAGGTTAAAAACATATAGCATACCAGGTTGATAAGAATTCCGCGTACTTCCACCATCAGCATAACCGGTCCAAAGTTGATATGAGATAGAATCAGTTGCTGAACCCATGCTAATCCAAACATAATAACCATTCCAAAGGCCAGAACCACCAATAATCTGGAGTAGGAAATATGTTGTCTTCGTTTGCTGGTTCGGTTCAGCATATAAATATTAATGTACCACATGATCACTGAAAATGCTGCTGTGATGACTGAGTTTACAGCAGCTTCCTTCCAGTTAACTCATGGGAGGCGAGCTGAGGAACAGAAGATAAAATTCCTAGAAAAATAGAGCTTATCCAGATAATGGCTTGTGATATTCTTATTTTTTGTTGCTGCATTAGAACAGGAGATTTGAAAAGGTTAAATTAATGCTTTTTATCGGCAAAATGATCAATCATGTATCCGTTTTACAATTAACAAAAAGTAACCACAAAGGGTTACTTTTATTAAGGTCTGTTTACAGGATGGTAACTCATGAAATATTGTATTCTTTCTTCTTTATTATGTGGAGGATTTTCAGCTGAAGTGTTTTGAATAACATAAGAAGTGTTTCCATTGATATCCGTCTGAACAGTTTCAATACTTACCAGTTCACCAGTAATCTTTCCACCAATATATTGGGGATTATCGTGATACCGCCAGGTGACCAGTTTCATCAGGGCTCCTACCTCTGGTTTGCTATCTTCCCGGGATAATGATGCCAAAGCTTTTTCGTTGCCGTATAAAGCAGCCATGGTCTCTTTCTTAGGATTCAGGGAATTGGAAATAAATTTAAGATTTCCGGAATCAAAAACAAATCGTTTCAATCTGTTTTCGTTTTCATTGTTTTTCTTATTGCAGGAGATCGGTGAGATCAGGCTTACCAGTAGGATTAATAGTATATTTCATTTTTTCTGTAGATTTTGAATGAGTCTTTGTGTATTTACTTTCATAGGAACATCAAACAGATAGCCTGTTTTTTCGGCAAGTTGTCTGTGGCAGGCAATACAGGACTCTTTAGCAAAAGAGGCTGTTTTCCCAGTGGGATGGAGATCTTTTCCTGAAAATTTTGCAAATCCCCAACCTTCGGTATCTGTATATTTTTCAGAATCTTTGACCATAAACTGAGCATTCACAAATTCTCCGGCTCTAATCTCTCCATTGGGGAATTCCTTTTGCTTCCATACAGATTTCACTACAATACTTCCGTCTGGCCATGGGTGAAAATTTTCTGTTTCAACAGCTTTTACGGCAATATCATTTCCATAAATAACCCGGATGGAATGGTCAAAAAGTGTACTCATACTAATGACTTTCCAATTTTTAAAATCATCGGTATATTGAATGCCATTAGGAGAAACGGGTGTTTTTATATAGGAACCGGATGTCGTTGTGATTTCATGATTCACTTCTGTATTTTTTGCTGAGGTATTGGCTGCAGATAATGAAAAAGTATATTTTCTTATCGTTTCAATGTCTTTTTCTGTAATCTTAGCAGAAGGGTGGAGTAAAGTATATTCATGAAGAGGCATCTTTCCACTTTGTACCATGTTTAAAATCGCGTACATTCTTCCTTGACGCTCAGCGGTAGTAAGCTTTTCCCAATCTGAGAAATTCAGAACTTCTCTTGCTCGTTTCACATCCTTGTTCACTGCCCATGATATAGGAGCAACCTTATCATACCAGCTAAGGTTCTGTTGGTTGGAATGACAGTTGAAACATGAATTTTCAAGGATGGAGATGACTTCTTTTGGAGCATCCATTTTTACCATGACAGTTTTTCCTTCCAAAGGCTGACTGAATAACTGTAATCCTCCAAAGGCTCCCAGTATAATCAGAAATGCAATGGCAATGGGGCTTCTTTTTTTCTTTGCAGTATCCATAATAAGTATTGTTTTTATTTTCTGGGATCAAAAGTAGTTGGGGAGAATACATGTTGAAATGGAAAACAAGTTAAAGCGGACAAACTGAAAGATGAAAGCTGAATTTTGAGGTGTGAAAATTCAAAAGATCTCACACTTGGAGTGTGAGATCTTTTTTGTTCAATTTTAGATGTATAGATGGTTTATTGCTTTTTTAATGGTCAATCTATAATGATCTTATTGAGGAAGTTAATTCCCTTGATCAGATTGGGTACTAAGAGATATTGAGCTTCGTTTAGCAAAAGGCTACTTTTATATCTATATTTAGTGTTTCAGTAAAGTCTGTTTATGAACCACTTTTCCATCTTTAATGATTGTTGCGTAATAAGTACCAGGCAATTGTCTTTCAAGATCAAAGCTCAAATTACTGGTGTCTACTACTATACTTCCTCTGGCATCTACTACTAATAGTTTTATATTTTCCGCTTTTTTGGAAAATAGAGTGGATCTATTTCCTGCAGGTGGAGGGCCACAAGGATCTATTTCGATAAAATATACAGACCCGGAGTTACCGGATTTAGCAATTGAATATCGGTCACAAGCACGAGGAGCAGGAGGTTGAATGGTTACTAAGTTTTTAAGGATGCCACAATCTGTGATCGCAGATGTTTCAACAAGGAAGCTCCAATCATATCCAAAACCATTGGCACTATATGAAAAACCAGTATGGGTGGAACCGTCGTCTAATTTTTTCCAGATAAAATTATCAGGCGATATTCCCTGATCCTCTAAAGATACATCCGGAATATTACTGATTGCATAATAGGTTACATAATTGGTGTTATTTGGATCTGTTTTGAAGCTATAGCTTGGTGTACCCACAAATATTTTTTTATTCAACGTTTTGGCCTGTCCACATGGATTAGATACTGTAGCAGTAAGCGTAAACAATCCTTGTTGCTTAATGGATATATTGACAGAAGTTGCCGTAGATGATAGTATTTGAGCAATTGAGGTGTCGGAGGTACTCCATGTTGTATTGGATATGGTCGGAGAATTTATTGTGTAAGTTACTGTTGAAGGGAACGAACACACATTGTTAGACCCGGTAATCGCTACAGAAGAATCAATACCAGCAAAAACAGATGAGGAACTAAGGGTTCCCTGGCTTACGCCTTCCCATATTGGATTAACTTTTACCTGATCAGGAAGTACACCTGGCGTAGTAGGGGTTAAAGTAAGAGTTGAGCCTGCGGTAATATTTCCTGATGTGGGAGTTCCGTTTAAGCTCCATCCAGCGCCAATATTCCAGTTGTAACTGAAAGATCCTTCGCTTGTATTGCTTTTACAGGTAAATGTTACAGGGGCAGGATTGGAACAGTTAATGTATGTTTTTTGAGGTGATAAACTAAAAGTCGGTTTTTTGTGAAAAATGATCTTGTTGGAATACCATTCAAGCCCGGAATTATCAGATTTGACAAAGGCGACAAGATAATTATTGTAGCTATAGTTTAAGTCGAAATTATCAACATTAACATCAAAGCTTATGAATCCGGTGAGAAGATTGCTATATTTGATGTCTTTAAGAACTTTATAGTTACCATTTCCTTGATATAATCTGAGTTGAAACCAATAGGGTCCATCTGTGTAACCTGTTATGATATCATATATCACATTAAATTTGAGGTTAGCAGAGCTTACACCATCCATTTTTATAGGATTGTTAACAGAAGCAGGCTGATTGTTGACGGCTAATGTGCCAATACTCATGCTAAAAGTTTGTGCATTTGCAATAGATGCAATCAAAAGAATGTAGAATAATAAGATTTTTTTCATGGAATTTTAGATTTGTAAAGTTAAAGAGGTGCTTTTTTATCTTTCGAAGAGGTCTGTTATCGAAAGTTTAGAGAGGTTTGTTTTAATTTTTCATGTTATTATTTTCTTATAAGATGCAGAATTATTAAAAGGTTGCAGTAAAAAATATAAAAAAATAGCCCCTTAAAAAGGAGCTTTGGATACGTGTCATTTTATTTGTTCAAATTCAAATGGAATTTTCATTTTATCATTAGAAATAATGGCTTTTAACTTTTTGTCTTCTAGCTTATATTGAATTCGTTTCGGGAAATCTAATGAATCATTGATGCATATAAATTCACTGTTTTTTAATTCAGTTACTTTGAATTTGATGAATTGTTTTTCTTCCGGAGTTTTAACAAATAGACTCCATTCTCCATTGGAATTGACAAATTTCATGGTTTCCTTACTGATTGTATCTCCTTTTTGAATGGTAAATCCAATGCCTGAATATTCTGTCGGGCTTATTTTGATCCAATTTTCAAAAGTCTCTTTTCCTGGTTTTTCGTTTGATCTCTTCCATGTTCCGGTCAGCCAATCAAAATTTACAATATTTTTTGTTTCTGAGTGGGCTTCTGATCTTTCACTTTGAGGAGTTTTTGTGCTTTGATTACAAGATAAAATAAATGTTGCAGCCCCTAAAAGGAGTAATGAATTTTTCATGATAATAAGTTTGGTTTTTATAAATGTATAAAAAAATCATGAAAAGAGAAGGGATATTTTGTGGATCTATTGTTAAAATTAAAAACCCCGCAATTTGCGGGGTTCTTGTATAGTTGATTGAAAATCTATTAATTAGATTCCGTCAATGATTTCATTTAAAACAGTGCTTGGTCTCATTGCTGCGTATGTTTTATACGTATCAGTTTTGTAGTATCCTTCAATGTTTTGAGGCTTACCTTGAGCGCCGATTAATTCAGCGTTGATTACCTCTTCGTTTTCCTGCATTGCCTGTGCTATCGGAGCAAAATGAGCTGCTAATTCAGTATCAGCAGTTTGGTTAGCTAACGCTTCAGCCCAGTACATTGCTAAATAGAAGTGAGAACCTCTGTTGTCAATCTGACCTACCTTTCTGGCAGGAGATTTATCTGTAGCTAAGAACTTCGCATTTGCCTCATCTAATGCATCCGCTAAAACCTGAGATTTTGTATTCCCTTGAGTTTGTGCTAAATGCTCTAAAGAAGCCTGTAGTGCTAAGAATTCACCTAAAGAATCCCATCTTAAATAGCCTTCTTCTAAGAATTGTTCAACGTGTTTTGGAGCAGAACCTCCTGCACCTGTCTCAAATAAACCACCACCATTCATCAATGGAACAATAGAAAGCATTTTTGCAGAAGTACCAAGCTCAAGGATTGGGAAAAGATCCGTTAAATAATCTCTCAATACGTTTCCAGAAACAGAAATAGTATCTTTACCTTCTCTTGCTCTTCTAAGGGTTTCAGTCATTGCATCTTTTACATCAAGAATTCTGATGTCAAGACCAGTTGTATCGTGATCAGCAAGATACTTTCTACTTTTTTGATGATTTCTCTATCGTGAGCTCTTCCTTGATCTAGCCAGAAAATTGCAGGAGTATCAGAAAGTCTTGATCTGTTTACCGCCAATTTTACCCAGTCCTGGATAGGAGCATCTTTCGTCTGACACATTCTGAAGATGTCATTCTTTTCTACTTTTTGAGAAAGAAGAACATTTCCAGCTTCATCCTGAACTTCTACAGTTCCGTCAGCAGATAATTGGAATGTCTTATCATGAGAACCATATTCTTCAGCTTTTTGAGCCATTAACCCAACGTTTGGAACAGATCCCATAGTCGTTGGGTCTAATTTTCCGTGTGCTTTCATATCATCAATTACAGACTGATAGAAACCAGCATAAGAACGGTCTGGAATGATACAAACTGTATCTTCTTCGTTTCCGTCTTTGTTCCACATTTACCGCCACCTCTTACAAGAGCAGCCATAGAGGCATCTACAATAATATCAGAAGGAACGTGGAAGTTTGTAATTCCTTTATCAGAGTTTACCATTGCCACTCTTGGTTCTTCAGCCAATGCTTTTTCAATGTCAGCTTTAATGTCAGCCTCTTGTGCATTTCCTTTGATTTTTTCAAAAAGATCAGCAAGACCATTATCTGGATTAATATCTAAAGACTTGAAAGTCTCAGCATATTTAGTGAATACCTCTTTGAAGAAAGTTTCTACAATAGCTCCGAAGATAATAGGGTCAGAGATTTTCATCATGGTAGCCTTAAGGTGAGCCGAAAGAAGTATATTTCTTTTCTTAGCTTCTTCAATAGCTTCCTGAACGAATACTTTCAAAGCATTAAGGTTCATTACAGAAGAATCAATTACCTCACCAGCCTGAAGACCGGCGAAGTCTTTTAGTACTGTTTCAGCACCATCATTCCTTTGAATACGATTCTGTATTTTGTAGCATTTTCTAATGTTGTAGAAGTTTCTGTTCCGTAGAAATCACCATTGTTCATGTGAGCTACGTCAGTTTTGCTGTCAGAAGCCCAATCACCCATTCTGTGAGGATTAGCTTTTGCATAGTTTTTAACCGCTTTTGGAGCACGTCTGTCAGAGTTTCCTTCTCTTAATACAGGGTTTACAGCACTTCCTAAAACCTTAGCATATTTAGCTTTAATGGCTTTTTCATCATCATTCTTAGGCTCTGCAGGGTAGTTTGGTACTGCAAAACCTTTTCCTTGTAACTCAGCAATAGCTGCGTCTAATTGAGGAACAGAAGCGGAAATATTAGGTAATTTGATAATGTTTGCATCCGGTTGAGTTGCTAATTCTCCTAATTCAGCTAAAGCATCACCAATTTTCTGGTCATCCTTTAAAAACTCAGGAAAGTTAGCTAAGATTCTGCCTGCCAGGGAAATATCCGGAACAGCGATCTCGATATCTGCTGATTTAGTGAAAGCTTTTACAATAGGTAAAAACGAGTGGGTAGCCAGCATGGGTGCCTCATCCGTTAATGTGTAGTAAATTTTTGATTTTTCTGACATTATACTGTTATTTATTATTTGAAATTAAAGTCCCACAAATTTACTAAATATGATTGTTTTTTTAGGGGATTTTAAATAAAAAAAGAAGTAAAAAGCCTCTTTTCATTTTTTATATCTGAACAATTGTATATTCTCCAGTTCGTTAAAATTGATAGTAAACTTAATTTTAAAGTTTTTGAGAATTCATGTCAGGTTGGAAATTACTTAAAAAACTGATGGCCAGACTCAAGTATTTTTATTTTCACTTTAAGATTAATTTAACCTTAGATTACACAAAGAAAAATTCTTTTTTGATTACATTTGAAAAACTAAAAAAATATATATTATGTCAACGACAATCACTTTAAAAGGAAACGAAGTACACACTATAGGAACATTACCAGCTGTAGGAACCAGCGTTAAAGATTTTGCATTGGTTGATTCAGGATTAAATGTAAAAACTCTTGAAACTTTTGAAGGGAAGAAAAAAGTATTCAATATTTTCCCAAGTATTGATACACCTACTTGTGCAGCTTCGAGCAGAAAATTCAATGAAGAAGCTTCAAAACTAGAAAATACTGTTGTAATCAATGTTTCTAAAGACCTTCCATTTGCATTAGGAAGATTTTGTGCAGCAGAAGGATTGAACAGCGTTGAAACTCTTTCAGATTTCAGAAGCAGCTTTGGTGATGATTATGAAGTAACAATCACTGACTCTCCATTGAAAGGATTATTAAGCCGTGCAGTAATCGTTACAGATGAAAACAATAAAGTAATTTACACAGAACAAGTTTCAGAAATTGCTGATGAGCCTAATTACGATGCAGCCCTTGCAGCATTAAACAATTAGTAGAAATAATTTTTGTAAAAAGCCTTGTGAAATTGATTTTGCAAGGCTTTTTTTGAACCCAAAATACACAATATATGATGACAGAACTTTACGAAAAATACGGAGAACTGTTTCAAGTAGACCAAGAACATTTTGATGAGTTTTATACATTGCTTAAGGATACCTTACTTGTAAAATCGGATTTTTTCCTGAAACAAGGCGAAAAATGTAAATATTTAGGCTTTATCAAAAAAGGGACGATCAGAAGCTTTTATATCAACGATCAAGGCAGGGAAATCAATTTTGGATTCTATTTTGAAAACGAATTCTTTACCGATTATGAGAGTATACTTTGTGATACCGTATCCAATATGAATATCCAGGCATTGGAGAATTGTGAAATCTTATTATTGAGCAAAGAGCATCTGCAAGCATTATATCAGAAAGAAGCGTATTGGCAGAAATTCGGGCGGGTGATGAGCGAGAAAATTTATCTGGATGCCAAAAAAAGAATTGATGATCTGCTATGTCTGTCCCCGGAAAATAGATATTTAAACCTTTTAAAAAAACAACCGCTTCTTTTTCAGAAAATTGCACAAAAACATATTGCCAGTTACCTTGGCGTGGCAGAACAATCTTTGAGTAGGATCCGGAGCAGGATCGTAAATTAACTTAAGTTAACGCCTGATGGTATTTTAGTTGGTAGCTTTATCATTATCAAATTTTAATACTTATCATCATGGAACAAAAAGATTTAACCATTATTTTGGTACACGGAGCTTGGGGAGACGGATCTCATTGGCAATACATTATTCCGTCTCTGGTAAAAGCAGGCTATAAAGTAAGAAGTGTTCAGAATCCTCTTACTTCCCTGCAGAACGATATTGATAAAACAAAAGATCTTATTGATGCTCAGGAAGGGAAAGTCCTTTTGGTAGGACATTCTTATGGCGGAGCCGTTATTTCAGGAGCTGGAAATCATGACAAGGTTGTTGGGCTAGTGTATATTGCAGCCTTTGCACCGGATGCCGGTGATAGTTTAGGCTCATTATTAGGAAGAAGAGAATCTCCGGGTGGAGCAAGTATTTACCCCGATAATAAAGGTTTTTTGTGGATTAAATATGATGAATTTAAATCGGCATTCTGTCAGGATCTGGATGACGAAAAAGCTCTGGTAATGGCATTGTCTCAAAAACCTATTCATGGACAGTGCTTTGGAGATGTTGCAGGTGATCCGGCATGGAAAACAAAACCAAGCTGGTATCAGATTTCATCAAACGACCATATGATTCCTGCTGAAACGGAAAAAGAAATGGCGGAACGTCTTCAACCTAAAAAAATAATAACATTAGATGCAGGACATGCTTCGTTAGCCTCACATCCTGATGAAGTTACACAACTGATCTTAGAAGCAGCCTCTTCACTTTAAAAGATAAATTAAAAATAAAGATTGATAAAGCTCTGGAAAATTTTAAGTATTTTCACAGGGCTTTTTTATTAATAAAAATCAAAATGGTAAAAAGAATCGTAGCCAATATAAAAACAGGTGATCTTACAAAAGGAAATATCTTTTATCAGGATATTTTAGAACTTGATGTTTTGATGGATCATGGTTGGATCAAAACTTTAGGTACGGAGGAAGAAGCAAAAGTACAGATCAGTTTTGCGGAACAAGGAGGTAATGAGACTGAAGTTCCCGATTTGTCTATAGAGGTTGATAATGTAGATGAAATTTATGATAAGATGGGAAAAGCAGGCTTTAAGATTGTTTATGATATTACCAATGAAGATTGGGGGGTGCGTCGCTTTTTTGTAAAAGATCCATTTGGAAAAGTAATTAATGTTCTTTCCCATCAATAAAAAATAGACCCTTCAATAGGAGTGGGCTTTAGCCCGCTTTCATAAAAAATAAACGATCATCTGGCTTTAGCCAAAACCTAAAATTTAATTGTCTTAATTTCTTAAATCTCTATATTTCCAAATTATGAAAGCAGAACAAATCATACCTATCCTAAGAATCTTTGATTATCAGAAAACCCTTGAGTTTTATATTGATTGGCTTGGCTTTGAAATAGCCTGGGAACACCGTTTTGAAGATAATATGCCTGTTTATATAGAGGTTAAAAAAGATAATATTGTTCTTCATCTGAGCGAGCATCATGGAGATGCAAGTCCGGGAAGCAGTATTTTCATCTGGGGGGAAGGCGTTGCAGAATATCATCAGGAACTTATTGATAAAAAGTATAAATACAATCGTCCAGGACTTGAAAAGACGTTCTATGATGCTGTCGCATTCACCGTACATGATCCTTTTGGAAATAAAATTATTTTCAATGAAAAATATGATCAGTACAAGCATGAAGCTTTAAAATTCCACTCAATAGAATAAAAAGACAATCTTCTTCAATCTACTGCTTCTGATGCAAAAGAGTATAATTCCTCAGCTGATTAAGTTGATTGAAATCATTATCAATTTGGAATATTAAGACTAACTTTGTTCCTTCAAAATAGATAATGAAACGTTCAGGAACAGCAGATTTACCTCTTCACTATGGCAAAGTGCCACCATGGTTGTATGAGCGTATGTCTATTCTTGGGCTTTCCATTGTTGAGGCAATCCTTACAGACTATGGAAAAGATGAAGTACTTCGTCGGCTGGCAGATCCGTTTTGGTTTCAAAGTTTTGGTGCCGTTATGGGAATGGACTGGCATTCTTCGGGAATAACCACTTCTGTAATGGGAGCTTTGAAGCGTTCTATTAATCCTAATTCTCAGTCTTTGGGACTGTATATTTGTGGGGGAAAAGGGAAATTTTCCAGAGAAACACCATCAGAGCTTATTCAAATTGCTGAAAAAACAGGTTTGAATGGAGCTGAATTGGTGAGAGCCAGTAAGCTGTCTGCCAAAGTAGATAATACGGCTATTCAGGATGGATATCAATTATATCTGCATAATTTTATCCTGTCAGACAATGGAAACTGGAGCGTTATTCAACAGGGAATGCATCACTCTGACGGAACTGCAAGGCGTTATCATTGGCACTCCGGAAATATAACTTCCTTTGTAGAAGAACCTCATACCGGAATTAATGGGGTTTCAAGAGGACGTATTTTAAACCTTACCGATTCCGAAGCTGCTGAAAACAGAAAAGGGATTCTGGATATTTCCCACACAGATTCTATCGACGTTATGAAGGACTTTTCAAGATTAATTCTTCCCGCTCATCATGATGTTCAGGCTTCTGATGTAGATCTTAAACGATTGGGAGCTCTTTGTATATGACTCGAGAGCAGCAGCCGCAGAATTTTGAAGATTTACTGATGTTGGAAGGGGTGGGGCCAAGAACTATGCAGTCTTTAGCTTTGGTAAGTGAGGTGATTCACGGAGCACCGTCAAGATTTTCTGATCCCGCGAGATTTTCTTTTGCTCATGGAGGAAAAGACGGCCACCCATTTCCGGTTCCGATTAATGTATATGATGAAAGCATTAATATTCTTAGAAAAGGGATAGAAAAATCAAAACTTGGAAATTCAGATAAGCTGAATACTTTAAATAAACTCCATCAAATTGTAGCTGCTGCAGAAAAAGATTTTACTCCCGATTTTGATATTCAGGAAGTTATTGAAGAAGAACGTCAGAATTCATGGCGTTTTGGAGGAAAAACAGTCATGGGTGATGCTCAGAAACCTGCTCCTCCTAAACCTATTCAACTCTCTTTATTTTAATACGAAAATTTAGAGGTCTACCTATTAATTTGCATTCAATATCTAAAATTCTTTCACCATAACGACAAATATTGGTATACCATTCCCCTCCACTGGAAGGGTGTCAAATTGAAGATTTGACGGGGTGGTCTCTTCCAATATTTAAACTCTTGTTTAAATATGTGATATTGCTAACTTATCTTAAATTCAGTGAAATATGTGGTATTGAATCATAAATAAATCATTTTGTTTAATTAAAATTACGATTATTTCAATTTAAAATTTTATTTTTAAAGTCTTAAAAAAATGACCTGATGACCTATAAATCCCTAGAAGTGTGTTACGATTTTCCGTTTTTTCTTCAGGAAGAACTTGATGAAATATTTAAGGCTCATGAAAAAACATCCTTTCAAAAAGGAGATTTTATTCTTGAAGAAGGAAAGATGGCAAGTGAATACTATATTCTGGATAGCGGGTTGGCTCGTTCATTTGTTAATGATTTTAATGGAAATGAAGTTACCACTCATTTTTTCGTGGAAAATGAGGTCATTATTGAGGTCTTGTCTATGTTTCAAAGAATCCCAACGCAGGAAAATATTGTCTGTATCACAGATTGTGAATGCTGGAAGTTGGATTACGATACTTTTCAGGAGCTTTTTCACAAAATTCCTAATCTTAGGGAATGGGGAAGAGCATGGATGTCTAAGGAACTTTTTGATTACAAACAAAGGTCGGTGGAAATGTTTACCCTTTCAGCGACAAGAAGATATTTGAACCTGTTGGAGCAGAAATCTAAGGTCATACAGTTTGCCCCTTTGAAACAGATTGCTTCTTATCTTGGAGTGACAGATACTTCCCTGAGCAGAATCCGTAAAGAATTGGTCTCTCATCCCAAGAAAATTTAAATCTTGCCTTATGGCAAGTAGATTTTCATTACACCTTGGTAATTTTGATTAAAAGTTTAACACCAAAATTATTAAAAATGAAAATCAATCAAGTCTATATCAATCTACCCGTAAAAGATGTACAGAAAACCAGAGCATTCTGGACAACGCTTGGCTTTTCTATTAACGAACAGTTTTCAGATGATAAAGCGGTATGTGTGGTGATGAAAGAAGATCATATCTATACGATGTTTCTGAAAGAAGAGTTTTTTCAAACCTTTACGAACAGACCTTTTGCCAAAGGTGATACCACACAAGTGCTTCTTGCTATTGGAGTAGAACATAGAGAAGAAGTAGACGGAATGGTAAATACAGCCATTGAAAATGGGGGTTCCAAATACAGTGAGCCTATGGATCACGGATGGATGTATCAAAGTGCTTTTGCAGATATTGATGGCCATCAGTGGGAAGTAATGTATGCCGATTCTTCACAGTTTCCGGATAATATCTAATAAATTTTATTTCCAAATAAACATAGAAACAATGTCAAACGAAATAGAATTAGTAAAAAATCAGATCAATATTACCTATAAAGTAATCCTGATTAATACGGAAGGAATTACCCATGAAGAATCAATGATTTTTCCTAACGGAGAAGCTAATTGTATGAATTGGGTTTTAGGACATCTGATCTATATCAGAAATGGTTTACTGAATATTCTGGGTGAAGAATCAATTTGGGATGGTGAAACATTTTCAGGATATAACAGAGGAGCTATTGCCTTAGAGCGAAAAGATGAATTTATCAATTTTGAAGAATTGAAATCTTACTTAAAACAGTCTCAGGAAAAATTGGAAGGAAAGCTGATTGGGCTTGAACACTTTCCTGTTGAACAGATCAGTGATATTGCAACTCTCTGTTTCCACGAAAATTATCATAGTGGGCAGCTTGGATACATCCGCAGGCTTCTGGGAAAGCCTGGAGGGATAAAATAATAGTACAAAGAGACTGATTAACCTTGGAAATCTGTGTAATCTATGAGATCCACGAGAGGAAAATAGATTCCACAGTGCCCTTTTGAACTTTGTTAGCAGATCTTCAATCTGTACTCTGAATAATAAAAAAACTGTTGACTTTTTATTTCATCTCGCAGATTGGGCTGATCTCGCAGATGATTGAGGCTTAAAAACGTATGAAATCTGTAAAATATGCGGGAGAAAGATCTGCATTACTCAATTTTATCGAAGATAAGATTTTTGCGCCTTAAAAAATATAGAGTTTACAAATTATTCGCGCCTTTGCGTTTTTCTAACCATTAATTAATACAAAAAAACAAAATAATGGACACACCAAAATCAAAAAAAGTAGAGCTCGTTACTCCGGCTTATAGAATGCATACCCAAAGCTTTATCAATGTTTTGGATGGCATTTCGGAAGAAGATGCTTTGAAAAGAATTGAAAACAAAACCAACCATATAGTTTGGATGGCAGGAAATTTTGTGAATATGCGTTATGGCCTGGCCTGGGTATTGGGATTACAAGAACAGGATCCTAATAATGATCTTTTCTTCCAAGGAAAAGCATTGGATGAAAGTATACAATATCCAAGTCTCGCAGATTTGAAGAAGAACTTCCATGATATTTCTTCAAAAACATATCAGAAGTTATTGGAAGTAACAGATGAAGAATTGGATGAGATCTTTGAAATCGGGATGAATATTCCTTTATTAAAGAAACCAAACTCAATTTTGTAGGAATGTGCATCGGTCGTGAAGATTACCTCTGTGGACAAATAGGGCTAATGCGTAGGATTTTAGACTATCCGGGAATGAAATATGACGTGGATGAAAACCTTACCTATTAATCATGAACCCATTAGAAAAAGGATATAAGCTTGTTAACGGAATTCAGCTGTATTATGAAATTTACGGCTCCGGAAAACCATTGGTGCTGATTCATGGGGGTGGCTCTTCTATTTTGTTTGATTTTAAAGAGGTTATTGCAAGGCTTGAAAACAAATTTCAACTGATTGGAATAGACCTTCAGAACCATGGAAGAAGTGAACATCGTGATATTCCTGAAACATTTGAACAGGATGCTGATGATGTTGCAACTCTTTTGTCTGCTCTTAATATTCATAAAGCTTCATTTTGGGGATTCAGTAATGGCGGAAGTACGGTAATGCAGATCGGACACCGTCACCCCGGAATTGTAGAAAAACTGGTGGTGGCTTCAGCATTTTACAAGAGAAACGGAATGATGGATGGCTTTTTTGAAATGATGCAGGAAGCTACTTTAGAATCAATGCCGGAACCTTTAAAAATCAATTTTTTAAATCTCAATCCGGATTTTTCTAAGCTGGAAAACCTCTTTGATAAAGACAGCAAAAGGATGCAAACCTTTGTAGACTGGGATGATGCAGTACTGAAATCTATACAATCCCCTACATTATTTATCAGTGGAGATAAAGATGTGATGAAACCCGAGCATACCGTAACAATGTGGCGCTTGGTAGAAGACTCAAAATTAATGATCCTTCCTGCGACCCATGGAACGTATATGATGGCTGATTTTGACGGCAGTCTCAATGAAAATCTAATCAACTTCACAATAAAAGAAGTAGAAACATTTTTAAATACATAAAGTTACAGATTGCATTCAATTTTTTCACATCAGGATATTGGTGCTGTTTGTGAAATTATTCGTGTCATTTGTGTTTAAATAAAATAAAAAACAACAATTAAAATTAAAAATCATGGCAAAATTAAATCCGTACTTAAATTTCGATGGAAAAGCTGAAGAAGCTTTCAATTTTTACAAATCTGTTTTTGGAGGAGAATTCGTGGGTGAAGTTCATAAAATGGGAAATGCTCCCGGCACCGAAAACCTTTCTGAAGAAGAAAAAAACAGAGTGATGCATATTGCATTGCCTATTGGAGGCGACCTTTTAATGGCTTCCGATATTGTTCCTAGCTTCGGACAAAAACTAAATGTAGGAAATAATAATTATGTTTCTATTTTTCCGGATTCAAGAGACGAAGCAGACAGGCTTTTCAAAGGACTTTCTGAAGGTGGAAATGTAGAAATGCCAATAGAAGACCAGTTTTGGGGTGATTATTTTGGAAGCTTTCAGGATAAATATGGTGTTCATTGGATGGTAAATTATAATGAACAATACGGGAAATAATCTTATATTTAACTAATTATAAAAGGAGATGCCCGTTTTCGGGCAGCTCTTTTGTTTAATCATTAAAAAATAGAACTATGGATCCAATTAAAATAGACATTACAATTTTAGCTCCAGTAGAAAAGGTATGGAATTATTTCAATGAACCTAAGCATATCACAAAATGGAATTTTGCCCATGAAAGCTGGCATTGTCCTAGTTCTGAAAACGATCTGAAAGTAGGTGGGAAGTTTAAAAACAAAATGGAGGCAAAAGATAAAAGTTTTGCATTTGATTTTGAAGGAATATACGATGAAGTAATCCCACATGAGCTTATAAAGTACCATATGGAAGACGGACGTAACGTGGCGGTAATCTTTGATAAGATAGATGAGAATACCACAAAAGTCATTGAAGTTTTCGACCCGGAGAAACAAAATTCTGTGGAGATGCAAAGAGATGGCTGGTATGCTATCCTCAATAATTTCCATAAGTATGTTGAAAATCACTAACAATATTTTTTTGTAGCCATGATCAATTTAGTTATCATGTCAAAGAGTTTAAATTCCTTTTATACTGTCGGTTATGATCCTGAAGATGATTTCCTTTTGGGAATAATTGCAGTACCCGCAAGGAGAGCCTTGAAAAAGGAAAAGATAGACTCTTTGGAAAAGCTGTCAGACTATTCTGAAAAGGAGATCCTGCAGCTGCATGGTTTCGGAAAAAATGCAATAATGAAGCTGAAAGATCATATGAAGGAGCATCAAATGTGTTTTAAAGAAGCATAAGAGGTATTAAACACGAAATTTTTACCGTGTCATTGCGAATGAAGTGATCGTATTTCTTTAAGCGCAAAGACACCAGATTTCTTTTGTTTTATATGATATGTTTTTTTGAAATAAATTGACAAACAAGAATTTTATTATTCAAAATAAAGTAAGCTGTAATAAAAACCTATATATAGAAAAATCTCTCGCAGATCTTACAAATTTGATACCCTGATTATCTGCTAGATCTGCTCAATCTGCGAGATAAAAAATAAACAATCAACTTTAAAATGTAAACTTATGAATAAAGATATTTTTCCATGTCTCTGGTATGATGGAGATGCCAAACAATCTGCCGAATTTTACTGCAAAGTTTTTGGTGGTGAAGTTGCTGTGGATACCCCAATGGTAATGAACATTGATTTGTTCGGACAAAGGTTTATGTTGCTCAATGGTGGCGCGCAGTTTAAGAAGAATCCTTCTATTTCATTTATGGTAATCTGTGATACGGAAGATGAGGTTCAAAAGTATTGGGATCAGTTAGTGGATGGAGGTATGGCTCTCATGGAACTGGGTTCTTATTCATGGAGTAAAAAATATGGCTGGGTTCAGGATAAATTTGGAGTAACGTGGCAGTTGTTTCTTGGGGAGAAAGCCCAAGAACAGAAAATAGTACCTACTTTGATGTTTATTCATGAAAATAATGGTAAAGCGAAAGAAGCAATGGAGCTTTATACTCAAACTTTCCCTAATTCAAAGATTGGAAACATCCTGAAATATGGAGAAGGAAGTGAGGGACATCCTATAACAGAGCCCGCAGACCATGTTCAGCATGCCAATTTTGTGATTGATGGTTACTCTTTGTTTTGTATGGATAACTCTTATGATCATCAGTTTGACTTTAATGAAGGAATTTCAATGGTGATAATGACTGATGACCAACAACAAACAGACACTTATTGGAATGCACTTACGGCAAACGGTGGTAAAGAAAGTATGTGTGGCTGGCTCAAAGATAAATATGGCCTAAGCTGGCAAATTGTACCTAAAAAGCTGATTCAGCTGATGAACGATCCTAATCAGGAAAAAGCTTATAAAGTGGTGCAGGCTATGATGAAAATGCAGAAAATTATTATCCAGGATTTAGAAGACGCTTATAACTCTTAAAGATATTTCGGCGTATTGTTTGATATTACTTAGAAAAGGATTTGCTTATGAAAACACAGAACAAATCAAAATCTAAGTCTAAAGTCCCTAAAGAAGGGGTATTTCCGGAAATTATCAGAAATGATTATTTAGGAAGCCGAAAATTATTGAACAAAAAAGCCGTTATTTCGGGAGGCGACAGTGGAATAGGACAGGCTGTGGCCGTTCATTTTGCAAGAGAAGGAGCAGACGTTGCTATTATTTATAAAGAAAGTGACAATGATGCCAAAGAAACAAGAAGGTTGGTAGAGAAAGAAGGACGCAAATGCCTTTTAATTAAAGGAGATCTTACCAGAAAAGCATTCAGAACTAAGTGTATTGACAAGGTTAAGCAAGAATGGAAAAGTATTGATGTGCTTGTCAATAATGCGGGAATTCACACTTCAAAAAATAATCTGGAAAAAATTTCTGATGAACAGATTCAGAAGACATTTGATACCAATATTATTTCCATGATCTCCTTTACCCGGAATTTTCTTCCCTTGTTAGGAAGGGGAGGTCGTATTATATGTACTACTTCTGTTACTGCTTATCGGGGAAGTGATCATCTGATTGATTATGCTGCAACAAAGGGAGCTGTATTATCTTTCATTCGTTCTTTGGCTGATAATCTCGCGGAAAAAGAAATTTTGGTTAATGGCATTGCTCCTGGACCTATCTGGACACCACTCGTGAAAGAAGCGTTTGATGATCTGTCTACATTTGGAAAAGACACTCCGTTGAAACGGGCTGGCCAACCATCGGAAGTAGCACCGGCATATGTTTTTCTGGCTTCTAAAGATGCTAGCTATATCACAGGCGAAGTAATTCATATCAATGGCGGAGACTTTGTTGGCGGATAGGTGTTGCTTTATCATCACAAGTCCTTAAATTCGAACACACCATTTAATATTTAAAAAAAATATGGAACAATTATCATACGAAATAGAAATCAATGCAGAACCTGAAAAAGTTTGGAGTGTCCTTTGGGGCGATATTACTTACAGACAATGGACAACAGCTTTTACAGAAGGCTCTTTTTATGAAGGAACACTGGAAGAAAATAACATTGTAAAGTTCTTAGATCCTAAACACAATGGGATGTACAGCCGGGTTGAAAAAGTGATTCCCAATGAGGAAATACAATTTCTTCATTTAGGAGAAATATATGAAGGGATTGAGGTTGCTAAGGACTGGGGTGATGCAACAGAATCTTATTTTCTGGAAGAATATGATGAAGGAACGGTATTAAAAATAATGATTAAAACTACAGCTGAGTTTAAAACATTTTTTGAAGAAAAATTTCCTAAAGCGCTGAATATTATTAAACACCTTTCAGAAAATCAGTTGTAAAGAAGTGTTTAATTGAGAAACAACCAACCACAAAATTTAAGAATATGGAAACCTTATCGTACGAAACAATAATAGATGCTCCTCTACAGAAAGTATGGGATATTCTTTGGAGTCCTGAAACCTATAGCCAGTGGACAAAATACTTCGGGGCTGGATCTTCTGTCATAAAATCCGACTGGCAGATTGGTGGAAAAACATATTTTCTTAATGAAAAAGGAGATGGAATGGTTTCTACTATAGACAGCCTGGATGAACCCCGTCAAATCGTTTTTAAACACCTGGGAATGACTGAAAATGGAGTAGAAGATACCCAAAGTAAAGAAGTCATGGAGTGGAGTGGATGTTTTGAAAAATACTTTCTGACAGATCTTGGTGGAAAGACCAAGCTTCATACCGAGGTTCAGGTAGAGAGTGAATGGCGGGATCATATGGATACCGGATTTACAAAAGGATTAATCGTAGTAAAAAGCCTGGCAGAGGGTGTTAATCTTAGTTCAGTGTAGGAGAGTCTAAAGGGTAAATTTATTGGAGATATAATTTTATCGTAACTTTTCTTATTTATTAGTTATTTTTATCTATTTGCAAAAATATGAAACTATTAGTCATTCTCTTTGGTACATTTATATTGGCTTTACTAGGAACCTTAGTGTTTCAGGGAAAACCTGATTTTTTATTTTCAGGAAATCTCGGTATGGCAGTTTTTATCATATTTACAGGATTTTCCCATTTTAAATTTCAAAAAGGGATGGCCATGATGATTCCTGATTTTATTCCTGCTAAAATGTTTTGGGTATATTGTACAGGTTTCTTGGAAATTGCTGCAGGAATAGGATTGATGGTTCCTGCCATTCGTGAAATGACAGCTGTTTTATTGATTATTTTTTACATACTGGTATTTATAGCCAATATTAACTCATCCCAAAAGCAGATTAATATTTTTAAAGCAGATTTTACCGGGCCGGGAATGCATTATCTTTATACCCAAAGAATTCCTATGCAGGTTATTTTAATAGCATGGACCTGGTATTTCGGAATTTATTTACAGTAACACAAAAAACAGTCTTTTAGGGCTGTTTTTTTTAGTATATAAGTGTATAATAAATGTTAAATATTGTAACGTTTTGGATTTTGAATTGTCTTATCTGTAAAGAATCTGTTTTTTTTTCTTAATTAAAATCTCAGGGACTCTGTTTTTAAACTTTAAAAACGTAAATTATGAATCTAAATTCCAAAATTTTCGGTACAGCTTACATCGTACTATCCACTATTATGATTAACGCACAAAATTCTGCCTCCAAATTGCCGGGAGATCCTACTTTGCCATCTTCCAAAGCTGCTCTTGAGAAACTTGTTTCCTATGATAAAGGAACCTTCAAATATAAAGTAGAAGATTATTTTGCAAGGCCAAAAGCTTCAGCATTTAAAATTTCTCCTGATGGAAAATACCTTTCTTATAAGGAAAAAGACAAGGACAGTAAAAACCATGTATATGTTAAAGAACTGAATACAGGAAAAATTACCAAAGCGATTGTTGAAAAAGACGATCTGATCAAAGCGTATGGCTGGCTGAATAAAAGCCGCTTATTCTATACTCAGGATAAAGGCGGAAATGAAAATATTCACTTGTATGCTGCAGATGTAGACGGAACCAATCTTAAAGACCTTACACCATTTGACGGAATTACATTAGGCTCGATTATTCCCATAAAAGATACAGACTTCGTTGTTGTCACAATGAACAAAAACAATAAACAGATCTTTGAACCGTATAAAATCAATTTTGTAACGGGAGAAATGACTCAGTTGTACGAAAATAAGGATGTAAACAGTCCTATTGATGATTATATTTTTGATAAAGACGGTAATTTAAGAGGATATAGTGTTCTTGAAAACGGGCTGACCACTAAAACATATTACAAAGATTTGCAGACTGGGAAATTCAATCTTCTGAAATCTGCTGACTGGTCAGATACCTTTAGTATTATCAGATTCAACGATAACTCTAAAAATAAGGATGAAGCCTATGTGGTGACCAATTTAGATGGTGATAAAGCAAGAATTGTTTTGTATGACCTGAAGAAAAACGCTGTGATCAAAGAAGTATATGCTAACCCGGTATATGATGTAAGCTCAATAAGTGTGGCAGGTAAAAACAGGAATTATGAACTGGATTATATCAGCTATGAAGGCTTGAAAGGAGAAACCGTTCCTGTAAGTAAATTTTACAAAGAGATTGATGATAAATTAAAAGCTCAGTTTAAAGGAAAAGAATTTGCTATTGTTTCAGCAGATGATAATGATGAAAAGCTATTGGTAATGGTAGCCAGTGATAAATTATATGGGACCTATTACGAATATGATACTAAAGCAAAAGAATTAAAACTTCTTTACAATCTTATGCCTCAGCTCAAAGAGGAGGATATGGCAGAAATGAGACCTATTGAGTTCAAAAGCAGAGATGGCTTAACAATTCGTGGATATATTACTTTGCCAAAAGCGGCATTGGAAGGTAAAAAAGTGCCGTTGGTGGTTAATCCGCATGGTGGCCCACAAGGAATTAGAGATCATTGGGGTTTCAATCCGGAGACTCAGTTATTTGCAAGCAGAGGATATGCAACACTTCAGGTGAACTTTAGAATTTCGGGGGGATACGGAAAAGAATTCCAAAAAGCAGGATATAAACAGATTGGAAGAAAGGCAATGGATGATGTAGAAGATGGAGTGAAATATGCTATTAGCCAGGGTTGGATAGATAAGGATAAAATAGCGATCTATGGCGGAAGTCATGGTGGATATGCCACTTTAATGGGCTTGATCAAAACTCCGGATCTGTATTCTTGTGGAGTAGATTATGTAGGAGTATCCAATATTTTTACCTTCTTCGATTCGTTCCCGGAATACTGGAAACCATATAAAGAAATGGTAAAGCAAATCTGGTATGACCTTGATAATCCTGAAGAAGCTAAAATTGCTAAAGAAGTATCACCGGTATTTCAGATTGATAAGATCAAGAAACCATTATTTGTCGTACAAGGAGCCAATGATCCTAGAGTAAATATCAATGAATCTGATCAGATTGTAAAAGCTATGCGTGCCAAAGGTTTTGAAGTGCCTTATATGGTAAAATATGATGAAGGACATGGATTCGGGAAAGAACCCAACAGAATTGAATTGTATAAGTCGATGCTGGGATTCTTTGCTGAGAATTTCAATAAAAGATAAATCGGTAATTTTATAATTTTAGAAACGGAGGATGTGATGTCTTCCGTTTCTTTTTTTTCATTGCGAGCGTAGCAATCTCTCTTTGTAGAAATTGAATACTGAGGTTGGAAAACGCAAGGGCGCAAGAGACTAGATAAGCATTGTGTTTTAAGGCGCGAGGATTTTATCTGCGATAAAATTGAATGACGGATATATTTTTCTCACAGATCTTTAATCCTATAATTTATATATAAATAATTGTATTTATGATGAGTTTTGTTCTTCCACGCTTTGCATGAATTTTCAACTACTCTTGTCATTCAGAGCACAGGCATAAGGTCTGCGAACAAGGTTCAGAAGTGGAGCGTGGAATCTAAACGGTCTCTCGTAGACTTTACAGTTTTTTAGCCTCAATCATCTGCCAGATCTGCTCAATCAGCGAGATAAAGAAAAAATCAACAGTTTCTTTGTCATTCTGAATAAAGCAAAGCTGAATGGAGAATCTCAAGAATGATTTCTCATAGATTTTGCCGATGATACACAAATAGATGAAATAAAAACGCGATGAATGCAGGAAAATTTGAATTGTAAGAAAAATATTTTAAATTTATTAAAGTAAAACCAAAAGGATAGCCGTCATAGCAGTATGGAGGTTGTCGAAAAAATAACAATGCCACAGAAGGATAAAGAAAGCATCATATCACAAACCGTTTCAAATTACGGAGGAAAGCTGATGTCCTATATTCGTCCCAAAGTGAAAAACACGGAAGATGCGGAAGATATTCTGCAGGAAGTGTGGTATCAGTTCAGTAGTCTTACCAATCTTTCCGAGATCGTGAATGTTGGGGGCTGGCTGTACAGGGTAACGGCGAATAAAATTACGGATCGTTACCGTAAAAAGAAAACAGAAAATCTGGAAGATTTCGTCTATGAAGATGAAGACGGAAGCTTTTCCATCAAAGATATTTTATTGATGGATGAAAGTGCTGGGCCTGAAGTAAAGATGTTTCAGGATGAGATCTGGAAAAAACTGTTTGAAGCGCTTGATGAACTTCCCGAAAAACAAAGGCTGGTCTACGTAGAAAATGAACTCAACGACAAAACCCTCCAAGAGATCGCCGATGAACAAGGGGAAAATATTAAGACCATCATCAGTAGAAAAAATTATGCTGTGAAGCATTTGAGAAACAGATTGAGAAGGTTATACGAAGATTTAAAAAGTTAGAAAAAGAAATTATGAATTATAAACACAAAAAGGGCTGGATTTTTTTATTGTTTTGCCCGCCATTAATTCTCTTAGCCGTTACCTGGATCGTAATGTCGCTTTGGAATTGTCTTCTTCCTGAAATTTTAGGAGTAAAATCTATTAGTTTCTGGCAGGCAATGGGAATCCTGATCTTAAGTAAGATTCTTTTCGGAGGTTTCCATTTCGGAAAAGGAATGAGAGATTTTAAGGAGAGAAAGATGAGAGAGAAAATGGAAGGATTATCGCCCGAAGAAAAAGAGAAATTTAAAGAAGCCTGGAGAAATAGATGCTCCGGAGGATTCTTCAACAGAAATAACGAATAATTTGAAAATTTTAAAGAAGTAGTAAAGTAAAATTAAAATTCATTCGTCTTTATAAAAAACAAGAAGTAGTAAAATTTAAAATTTTGAAAAAATGAAAAATTCAGCATTAAAAGGTGCTCTTGGAGCACTAGCCGTTGTAGGTGTAGCCTTAATCGCTAAAAAAGCAGCCCAAAGAAAAAGATTTATCAGAGGTATTTTTGATGAATATGGAATCAAAGAAAAATCTCCTTTCGGATTAGCCGATAAGATCAGAGAAATGAATGATGAAGACTATCAGGAACTGAAAGGAAAATTCAAAAAAGAATTCAGTTCAAGATGTTGCAAAAAGGATAATACCTGCGAAGCATAAGCAGTAAATAACTAAATTGAAATTGTTTAATTCGGGCTCGGGAAGCTTTGCTTCCCGAGCCCGAATTTTTTATTTTAAACCAATCTAATCATTAATCGGAATTTAAGAATGTTTTGGCAGTGAATTTATTGATTAAATACTAAATTTGTCTTCCTTTTATTGTCTATTTATATGATCACAATACTGAAAAATATTTTCATCACAATATTTGCTCTTTTTTCTATAGCTGTGTGTGGCCAGAAATCTGAATTGAAACAGAAGGAATATGTTTTCTTTCTGCATAATAAATTTCTGGAAGATCATCCAGCTGATGAGGCTCACCCTAAATATGGTATTGTGGAGTATGAAAAAGTACTTCATCAGCTAAAAGATAGTAGTAATGTTATTCTTTTTGAAAAGAGAAAACCGAATACTGATCCGGCAGTATATGCTTTGAAAATAAAAAAACAAATTGATCGCCTGATAAAAAAAGGAGTTAAAGCTGAAAATATTACAGTTGTCGGAACCTCTCAAGGGGGTTATATTGCACAATATATTTCCTGGTATGAAAAAAATCCTGAACTGAAATTTGTTTTCATTGGAGCTAGTTTTAAAGATGATTCTCTAGAAAAAGATCCGAATTTCAGATTGTATGGTAGAATACTTTCCATTACAGAAAAATCAGATGAAGGTCATGTTCTTCTATCTCAGGAACAGCGATTTATCAGATCGAATATCAAAGATTTTAAAGAGATTGAACTTAATACAGGCCTAAACCATGGGTTTTTATTTAAAGCCCTTGATGCCTGGATTCTTCCAACAAAGGAATGGATCAATCGTAAATAGCTATAGAAAATACAAATAATTAACTTTGTATGGCTTGTTGGGAAGCATAAGAATACAATTTTTTTTGCCACGAATACACGAATAATTTAACTATCAATTAAAAAAAAAATTTTCTATGTTCCTATGTGGTAATATTTTAAACCACATAGGAACATAGATTTTATGCAAATAAATTTATTTGTGCATTAGTGGCCATTAAACATGCCGTATTCAATTTTATCGGAGATAAAACCTTTGCGCCTTAAAAATATAAAGCTTGTCAATATTCTTAGCGTCCTTTAGTTTGTACTATATTTTTTTAATGATTTCATTATTAGTTTTATAGTATTAATTAATCCACAAGAAACAGGGTGAATCAGTTTGCGCCAGAGGATGCTAGACCTATGCAAAGATTATGAACCCTGCTTCTTTGAAAGTAAGGTCATAATAGAAATTTAGGCTTTAGACCTATTATCAAGGACTTAGACAAGACTTTCAATGTGGATGATAACCCAAAAAGTTATGAAACAAAAGTACATTATCGGAATTGATATTTCCAAATCAAAATTAGATTGTGCAGTAATGGATTCTGAGTATAAGATCCAATGCGAGTTGATTATTCCCAACACAGAGAAAGGAATTGCTTCTTTTTTGAAAGATATTTTAAGAATGCTAAAAATAACAAAAGAAGATCTTTTGATTTGCTGCGAAAATACTGGGATTTATAATCGGCCATTGGAAAAATTCTGTTCAAAATTAGGGTATTTTTCTTTGGGTAGAACACCCAATGAAAAATCAAAAAAAAGCAGCAAGTGATTTAAGAGGAAAAAGACGACAGAAAAAGATGCCAGAAGAATTGCAGAATATGCTCTGCGTTATTATGATAAAGCAATGTTTTTATCAGGAACCAGATGAAGTTATACAACAAATGAATGTACTGGCAAAAATCCCGTGATACTTTACTGTTGCAAAAAACAGCTTTGGAAAATCAATTAAGGGAAGCTAAAAGCCACGATTTGTATGTGTTTAAGCTATTGACCCAAGCCTTTTCAAAAACGCTAAAAACTCTGACAACGTCAATAAAAGCAATAGAAAATGAGCTTTCAGAACTCATGGAGATCCGAGATGAGATTAAGGAAAACAAAGAACTTTTGACCTCAATTCCTGGAATCGGAACTCAATGTGCTCTTAATTTAATCATCATTACCAATAACTTCAAATCGTTTGATAACGCTAAACATCTGGCTTGTTATGCGGGAGTTGTTCCGTTCAAAAATCAATCAGGAACCATTGTGAAAAAAGAACGTGTATCGAAAATGGCGAATCAAAAACTGAAAAAGCTGCTCCATTTATCTGCCATGGCAAGTATAAGAACAGACAAGGAATTAAAGACCTATTTTCTGAGAAAAGTAGAAGAGGGTAAAAATAAAATGAGCATTCTTAATGCTATAAGAAATAAATTAGTACATAGGATAATGGCCGTAATCAAACGAAAACAGCCATTTTTTCCTAAAGAAGAATTTTTATCAATAAAAAACACTCATAATACTTGCTTATTAACATAGAAATCTTTGCGATTTCCAACATTACTATCAGACTTTGGAATTGAGATTGTTTCGTTTCATTCGCAATGATAAGGGGGCTTAACTAAATGGTATAATATATTGGTATTTGCAGGAAATAACTGCTCATTATTTACGATGAATACAAAGTAAAAAGAAAAATAAATCCTTATTTTTGTATTGCTCAATGAAAGATTACTACTATTTTCTCGGTATATCCCAGGATGCTTCAGAAGAAGACATCAAAAAAGCGTATCGAAAGCTATCTCTGAAATATCATCCTGATAAAAATGAGAATGACGATTTCTTCGCCGATCGTTTTCGTGAAATTCAGGAAGCCTATGAAATGTTGAGTGATCCGGCCAGGAGACGTAGTTATGACCAGAATTTAGAAAGTCATCAGCGAAGTTTCAGATATAATATTCCACCTGCCATTAAAACTTTTACAGCCAATAAAATTCATGCGAAAAAGGGGGAGGAGATTATTATAAGCTGGCAAACGAGTAATGCTGATGTAGTAAAGGTTCTGCCTTTCGGGCTTGAAAAACCTTATGGGGAGAGGATCTTTAAGATCACGGAGTTTAAAGACGGGAAATTCCAGCTATTGCTTCATGCAACCAATTCATTATTACACAAAACCGTCGTTCAGGGAATTACCATTACTGAGGTTTTTGAAAATGACACTGAGAAATTCAAAAATACGGTGGACGAAATGTATAAGCCACAGCCCAGAACGGAAATAAATAAATCCGGTCAGCCTAAAATTATAATGCTGTTTTGGGGTGTTATTATACTGGCAGTTGCTTTATATTTCCTGATAAAGGAATTCTTTTAAGCCATTTTCTTCCTTCCAGGACACTTTTTACATCTTTTCCCTTTCTTGAATTTTTTGCAGCAAGATTTCTTTTCGCAAAACATTTCTTCGTTGTTGAATGAGTATACAGGAGCCAAAGGCGGAACTTTAAACGGGACAATCATATTCATGTTGCAAATATATTAATTTAGAATAAATATAATTAATAAAAAATCATAAATTTCTTAAAACCTGATGGATAGCAGTCAGAGCTCTTCTTTATAGAGTAAAAAGCTTTAATATTTGAGTATATAGAAAGGGGTAATTTTTCACATTTTTCATACTAAAGAATTTGTTTTTTACCTATTATAAATAAAAACAAATGTTAGTGAACTTTAATCTTTACCGGAATTTTCATCTGATTTTTCATGAATAATTCATTGTTTTATTGATAATGAATTATAGATATTATTGATTACTATTTGTAAAATAAAGACAATAGTTGTTTAAAATAGATGAAACCTTATTTACTAGCTATCAAAAGCTAATTGTTTTGCAATAAGTAAACTATTTAGTGAATTATCATTGATGATATGCTGTTGTACAATCGTGTAAAAAATTGTAATTTTACCCATCTTTTTACAAACAAAATCTAATAAATAAAAATGAATACAGAACAGTTTGTGAGCCGTCACATTTCCCTAAATGAAGCCGATAAACAGGCGATGTTGGAAAAACTTGGCGTTTCTAGTATTGAAGAGTTAATTTCTCAGACCATCCCTTCTTCTATCCGTTTAGAAAAAGATCTTGAGATTTCAGATGCACTTTCGGAATATGAAATGCTAAACCACTCTAAGGAGTTGGCATCAAAAAATACTGATTATACAAGTTATATCGGTTTCGGATACCACAATACCCTTTTACCATCAGCTATTCAGAGAAATATCTTTGAAAATCCAAGCTGGTATACTGCATACACTCCATATCAGGCTGAAATTGCACAAGGAAGACTAGAAGCTCTTCTTAATTTTCAGACTGTAGTGTGTGATCTTACAGGTTTTGGTCTTGCAAATGCTTCTTTGTTGGATGAGTCTACTGCAGCTGCTGAAGCAATGCACATGTTCTTCAACAACAGAACAAAGATCAGAAGAAAGGAGAAGCTAATAAATTCTTTATCTCTGACCTTGTGTTGCCTCAAACAATCTCCGTATTGAAAACTAAGGCTGAAGGATTAGGAATTGAAGTTGTTGAAGGAGACCACAAAACTCATGCATTTGATGCTTCTTATTATGGTGTTTTATTACAATATCCAGGGAAAAACGGAATTGTTCTGGATTATACAGAAAACATCGTAGAATATAAGAAATTAGACCTTCAGGTAGCTGTTGCATGTGATCCAATGGCATTGGTGAAATTGAAGTCACCAGCTGAAATGGGTGCTGATTGTGCAGTAGGTACTTCACAGAGATTTGGTATTCCATTAGGATACGGAGGTCCTCACGCAGCATTCTTTGCTTGTAGAGAAGAATATAAAAGAGATATTCCTGGAAGAATCATTGGAGTTTCTCAGGACATGTACGGAAAACGTGCACTAAGAATGGCGTTACAGACTAGAGAACAGCACATCAAGAGAGAGAAGGCAACTTCTAATATCTGTACTGCTCAGGTTCTTTTAGCGGTAATGGCAGGTATGTATGCTGTTTACCACGGTCCAAAAGGATTAAACTATATCGCAGATCAGATCCACTTTAAAGCAAATGCATTAAAAGGAGGTCTTTCAGCATTAGGCTATCAGGTGGTAGAAGAGCCAATCTTCGATACCGTGAAAATCACAATGCCAGAAGAAGAAAAAGGAAGACTGATGAGAATGATGCAGGATCACAGACTTAACCTTAACTATTTCACAGAAGGAGTTGTAAGTATTGCGATCAACGAAAGTACTACATTAGAGAAATTAAACTATCTGATGGCTTCTTTTGCTCAGTTCAAAGACAAGCAGACTTTCAAATTAGAAATCAAAGAAGGATACAGCATTCCTGAAGAAAACCTTAGAAAGGATCAAATTCTTACAGAAGAAGTATTCAACAGATACCACACAGAAACAGAATTGATGCGTTACATCAAGCGTCTTGAGAGAAAAGACTTATCATTGACGCACTCAATGATTTCTTTAGGATCTTGTACAATGAAACTGAACGCAGCTACTCAAATGTTGCCACTTTCATGGGCAGATTGGGGGAGTGTACACCCATTTGTACCGGTAGATCAGGCTGGAGGATATCAGCAAATGATTGCAGAACTTGAAAAAGATCTTGCTGAGATCACAGGCTTCGCAGGAACTTCATTACAGCCAAACTCTGGAGCTCAAGGAGAGTATGCAGGATTAATGGTAATCAGAGAATACCATATCTCAAGAGGAGACCACCACAGAAATGTAGTATTGATCCCTCAATCTGCACACGGAACTAACCCAGCTTCTGCTGCCATGGCAGGAATGAAAATCGTAGTCGTTAAAAACCTTGAAAACGGGGAAATCGATTTCGAAGATCTTAAAGCTAAAACAGAATTACATTCAGAGAATCTATCTGCTGTAATGATTACATATCCGTCTACTTACGGATTCTTTGATGCTAACATCAAGGAAATTACCAACTTGATTCACGAGCACGGCGGACAAGTATATATGGATGGTGCCAATATGAACGCTCAGGTAGGATTTACAAGCCCAGGAAACATTGGAGCAGATGTTTGTCACCTGAACCTTCACAAGACTTTTGCAATCCCTCACGGAGGTGGAGGTCCTGGAGTTGGTCCAATCTGTGTTGCAAAACACTTAGTACCATTCCTTCCTTCCAATGCGAATATCAAAATTGGAACTAAAGAAGCAATTGAAGGTATTTCTGCAGCACCTTACGGTTCAGGATTGATCCTAAACATTTCTTATGCTTATATCAAAATGTTAGGAACAGATGGATTGAAAAAAGCTACAGGACATGCGATCATGAATGCTAACTACCTTAAAGTAATTTTAGCAGAGCACTTCCCAATCTTGTATTCAAACGAAAATGGAAGAGTAGCGCACGAATGTATCGTAGATTTCCGTCAGTTCAAATCTTTAGGAATTGAAGTAGCTGATGTAGCGAAGAGATTAATGGACTACGGTTTCCACGCACCTACAGTTTCTTTCCCAGTGGCAGGAACATTAATGATTGAGCCTACAGAATCTGAAAGCAAGTCTGAAATCGATCGTTTTGCAGAAGCTCTAATCTCTATCAAACATGAAATTGATGAGATTGCTAACGGACAAGCAGATCCGGCAAACAACGTATTGAAAAATGCTCCTCACACAGAACAATTGGTCATCTCTGATTCTTGGGATAAACCATACAGTAGAGAAAAGGCAGCTTATCCGCTAGAGTGGGTAAGAGACCACAAATTCTTCGCTTCTGTATCAAGAGTAGATGAAGCGTACGGAGACAGAAACTTAGTATGTACTTGTGAGCCTATTGAAGCTTATATGTAAATAGAAATTTTTCTAGATATATCAAATCCCTCTCAGTGATGAGAGGGATTTTTGTTTTTTATAATTTCGCAAAGTCTATTTTTCCATCAATTCATTAATTAAATTGTTAATAAAGGTATAAGTGTCATCTAATGCAGTTTCACAAAACTTTCTATTGGTAAGTAATATGCTAACTTCTCATAGAATGCGGAGCTTAGTTTTTTTCTAGATATATCAAATCCCTCTTATCACTGAGAGGGATTTTTGTTTTTATCGTCATTGTACGTGAGGTGATTTTAACGCAATTTCGCAAAGATTTTTTGATTACCCTTGTATAGGTCGTTAGCAAAGGTGCTTCACTCAGTGAAGCTTAAGCTCTTTGAATGTTTTTCTATTTTCCTTGGTCAATTATTCTAGTCTTGCCATTATGTAACATAATGTAGGGAAGTAGATTTTGTAGAGTGAATGCTATTTTTTTACCTTTTCTTTTTTTTTATGCTATTTTCTTCTAAATATTTATCAATAGGGATATTTTCGCTTAAAAGTAGGTGATATGTTTGTTCACTAATATTGATCCAATTCTTTTGCCAAGCCTTCTCAAAATATTTTTCTGCATCAGTAAGCATCATTATAGTTCTTAATATTCCTATTATCGTTGTTTTTTCTGTAAAATTATAATTTAAAATTTTATTAATAATAGTTTCTGAACTTAATTTATCTAATTCATCAATGGTATTTATACCAAAACTTTTTAGTTCAGTAATTACTTTGTTGGTATCAACGGGTAAAATTTTATTTTCTTTATAAAGAGGAGAAAATTTCTTTCTAATATAAGCTTCAAGAGATGTGGAGTTTATTTCAAAATTCAATTCACCAGACTGTGTTCCTTCAATTACTTTATTTGATAATTCATCAATTTCTTTTGAAATGTTATTGAATTCACGATCAGCTATTTCAAGAGAGCCTGATAGTAACATAAATCTTCGAGCTATCTCATCAGGTAATTTTCCCGAAAATTTATAATTTCTATCATGTTCGATTTCAGCCCATGCATGTTGTAATATGGATCTAATTTGAATTTCAAAAACAAGACCTTCTAATGATTTATATTCAACTAATTTTAGTCTATCTTTTTTTAATTTTCCAATATAATGTACCGATTTATACCCAACTTTGTCTGTGCCTAAGTTTTTACTTTTATCAATACTTTTTTCATTATCTATTTCAAAAATATTTTCAACAATTTTAGAAATTTTTTTAACATCGTCTTCTACATATGTTATTATTCTTATTCCTGATAAATCTGTTATTTGCTCTATAGGGTTATCATATTTTTCATTTGAAATTTTGTTTCGGAAACTTTCAACATCTTTCACTCTTGAAGTTATTGCGTGAAATGATAGCTTCTCTTCTTCTAAAACTTCAACTAAAATGCTTTCAATTTTAAAGCATAACTTCTTAAATAAGTGTCTTTTCTCAATAAACCAATTTACAGAAGATTCTACTATTTGATTCTTATTTTCGTTCATGTTATTAGTCCTATTTCAAATAATTCATATTTTTAACCTTAACAATTTTATGTTTTTTATTATTAAACCTTAAAATTGCTGGATAAATTCTAAATTTTTAATATTATAATTACTATTTATTCTTTATTAACACTTCTAATCTGTACATCATATCATCTTTTTCCTTCAACATTCTTTCGTAAAGAGCAATTTTCTCTTCATGAAGCTGGATGATTTTATCAATAGGATTGTAATTATTCACAATAACACCTGTTGCGTTATCATGAAAATTGCTTGAAATAATATTTATAGCCTGTTCTTCATCAAAATTCTGGAATGCTTCCACAGGGATTTTCAAAACTGCGGAGATTTTTTGAAGAAGAGGATCTTCAATAGTTTCTTTCTGTTCCAATAATGAGACTTTCTTTTGATTCCAGTCATCACCTAAATCCAATGCTAAGGCTTCCTGCTTGATGCCTAGCATTTCTCTGAATCTTTTTACATTTCTTCCCTGATGTACTTTCTGTTCCATTTGTGGTTTTAATCTTATTTGAAGGTTAATGATAAGTAAAGATAGAAAATTGCGGTGGATATTAAAATGTAGAGCTGAAGAATTATACCAAATTCTTTTTAATTAAAGCAAAAAAAGCCTTCCAAAATCTTGAAAGGCTCTTTGCATTATATTTATTTTGTTATC